>CAYGAS010000032.1:0-3853 GCA_964347935.1 uncultured Nitrospiraceae bacterium
CCGTATCGGTAGCCTCTAAGACTTCTTGCCAAAGTGGTTCAACACCGGTTCGAGCAAGCGTGGGTCACCAACCGCGATGACTTCATCGCCTGAACCGAGCCGTAACGCCTGTCCCTGCCAGTCGGTGACCGCGCCCCCGGCGTTGCGCACGACAGGCTCAACTGCGACAAAATCGTGGTCATCAAGGTCGGCATCAACGACCCCGTCCACGAAACCGCAAGCGAGGAGCCCATAGCCGTAACAATCGCCGCCATAGCGCGCCCATTTGACTCGCGGATGCAGCTTCGCGATGTCCGCGTTGTAGGGCTTACCGAGAAATACGACGGCATCGCTTAGCGCCGAGCACTGACGCGTGTGCACCGGCTTCCCGTTGAACATCGTGCCATGCCCATCCGCACCCAACCAACGGTCACGCAAGATCGGTTGATCGATCACGCCGAGCACGAACTCGCTGGCACACGCCAGGCCGATCAATATGCCAAACACCGGCATACCCGCGAGAAATGACTTGGTTCCATCGAGAGGATCGAGCACCCATATGAATTCGGCACCTTCCCTCACGGACGGATATTCCTCGCCGAGGATCCCATGATCGGGATAGCGTTGTTCGATCAGCTCGCGCAGGACGCGCTCGGTCTCTCTGTCGACCTGGGTAACGGGACTCGCGTCAGGCTTCAGCTCGATCTCGACGGCCTGTCGAAAGTAGCGGCGCTGGATATCCCCGGCGGCATCGGCCAGACGGTGTGCGAACTCAAGATACTCCTTCGGGCACTGCTCCATTGCGGCCAGCTTGCACTGGATAGGGCTTTAAGATCAAGCGATGCCGGCTAGCGCGTGCGCCAAGCCTGCGTGGTGCGCGCAATGCCGCGCGTCAATAGGGCATGCAGAACGCGCACGGCAGCGGACGTATAGACAATCATCATAGCCATGGCCGCGGCCGATGCGACCTCACCGGCATCATCCATGTTCAAAACGGCCACCGATGCAAGTGCAGTATCGGCAGAGTACAGAAACACGACTGCTGAAACCGTTGTCATGGCATTGACGAACAGGTAGATCGATATGTCGAGAATCGCCGGTACGCACACCGGCACGGTTACACGTGAAAAAGTCTTGTAAAACGGCACTTTAAGCGAAGCAGACACCGCCTCGAACTCCGGATCCATCTGCTTCAGCGCGGTCACCGCTGTTAGATGGCTGACCGTGTAGAAATGCACAACGGTGCAGATGACCAGAATCGCCATGGTCTGGTATATAAATCCAAGGGGATTATTCGGGTCGTTGAAGAAGAAGATATAGGCAAGACCCAAGACGATGCCGGGAACCGCGAGCGGCAGGATGCACATAAACTGCACCAAACCGCGCAGGCGTTCCACACCCTTGGATTTCTCTATCAGATAAGCACCGCTGAATATCACCGCCGTACCGATAACTGCCGTCCACCCCGCCATCTCCAGACTGTTGAAATATGCCCCCCAACTGCCGCCATCGCGCAACTCGAAATTGTAGTTGTACAGCGTAAAACTGAGATTATAGGGCCACAGCTGAATGAACGAAGCGTAAGCCGCCACCGCCAAGATCCCAAGAATCATAACGCTGACGATGCTGCAGAAGGAGAACATCGCGACATCGAGCCATTTGTTGGGCTTGGGTTGGTAAGGAACAGCTCGCGCTGATAATAAGGCGACTTGTTTACGCTGTATCAAGCGGTCGGCAATAAAGGCGATGACCGCGGGCACCAGCAAGACCATGCCGACGACCGCCCCCATCTCGAAGTTCTGCTGGCCAATAACTTGCTTGTAAACATCGACCGCCAGCACGTTGTACTGACCACCGATGACTTTCGGCACGCCGAAATCGGTAATCACCAGAGTGAACACCACAAAGCAGGCGCTCATGAGACCGTACTTGGCCCCAGGCAAGGTCACCGTAAAAAAGGTTCGCAGTCGGCTGGCCCGCAGCGAGACTGCAGCCTCGTACAGGCGCGCATCGGCCAGCGCCAAGGCGGTGGTGATGATGATCAGTGCATGCGGGAAGGTCCAGAATACCTCGCCCATAATGATGCCCACCGGCCCGTAAATTTGCACCCTGTAGTCGAACCACTGTTCGAGCAGGGCGTTGATCATCCCCTGGTTACCGAAGAGATACACCAAGGAGATCGCCGGCAGCAATGAGGGAGCGAGTATGGGGATAAAGGCTATGCCCTTGAAGATCGCCTTGCCAGGCATGCAGCTGCGCGTCAGCGCGTACGCAAAGCCGAATGCGAGCCCGATCGTGACAACCGTGCTAATGATTGCGATCGTCAGACTATTGTAGATCGAATGAAACAGCGCTGGGGTCGAGAAGTACTCGACGTAGTTCGCGAATCCGAGAAAATCACCGTCCTTGTTCTGAAAGCTCTTCGAAAGCAGGGCGTAAAGCGGCAGAATCACCGTAAACAGCAACCACACACCGAGTACGAGGATAGCGCCACGCATGATCCAGTCATCGCGACTGAGAGAGGCGCGTACGCGCGGCAGGGCCAAGGAATTAGCAACTACATTATTCGCCATCGCGTTGGCCGAACTCAGGGTTGCGTTGCAAAGACGTGGATTCTTTCAGGCGGCACAGCGACGGCCAGCACTGTTCCCTTGGCGAGCGACAGGTCACGCACGTCATTTATGGACAAATCAGCCGTGATTTGTGCCTCGCCAATGTCGTCGGCGCTTAGGTTCGCGCGGTAGAAGGAACCGAGAAACTCCATGTCCACGATGCGGGCATCGAAGCCATTCGTCTGAGCCGCATCGATATCGCGCACAGCCACATCCTCTGGGCGTACCGCCACGGTGACAGCCGCACCCGCCGTGTGGCCGTCGACCCCGGCCGCGCATTCAAGCTCCACACCGCCGAGGCGGACCCTGTCAGGCCCCGCCACCACCGCCGGCAGAAAGTTCATGGTGCCGACGAAATCGGCGACAAACGCCGTGCGTGGCTCGCGATAGATCTGCAGAGGGGTGCCGACCTGCTCGATCACGCCTTGGTTCATGACGACGATCCGATCGGCCATTGTTAGCGCCTCTTCCTGATCGTGGGTCACCATGATGGTGGTCACTCCGAGGCGCTGCTGCAGCTGCCTGACCTCATGTCGCAGATGCACCCGCACCCGTGCATCGAGTGCGGATAGCGGCTCATCAAGCAGTAACAGGCCGGGCGAGGTCGCCAGCGCGCGTGCCAGCGCTACGCGCTGTTGCTGCCCGCCGGACAGCTGCGCCGGATATTTCGCGGCCTCGTCGGGGAGTCCCACCAGCTCGAGGAGCTCTCTCACTCTGCTGTTGACACCCGTTTTTTTCATGCGACGGTTCACCAGCCCGTAGGCGACGTTCTTGTGAACCGTCAGGTTCGGAAACAAGGCATAAGACTGAAAGACAATACCGAAGTCACGCTCTGAGGGTGGCAGGGTAGAAATATCTCGCCCGTCTTGTTCGATGCGGCCACTGGTCTGGATGTCGAGCCCGGCAATGGCGCGCAGTAGCGTGGTTTTGCCGCAGCCCGAGGGTCCGAGAAAACACACAAACTCGGCCGGATACACTTCAAGCGATACATCGCGCAGCGCCGTGAAAGCGCCGAACATCTTAGTGATCTCTTGGATGCGCAGATAGGGCTTGCGTTGCTCGCTACTGGCTGAGGCTTGCTGCTCCATCAAGGTGGCATCACCTCTCATGCGATCCATGATAGGCCCGTTGCCGCTTCAAAATAAAGACCGCGTCGCCCGCACGAGGCGGGCGACGGGGCGATCTCAGAGACAAACGCGATTTTCTACTTCTTCTTAGGCTCGGATTTGGCGCCGTAGCGGTTCTGCCACTCCTTAAGGATA
>CAYGAS010000033.1:0-21446 GCA_964347935.1 uncultured Nitrospiraceae bacterium
TGCAGGGACAGATCGAGTCGTTCGATCAGTTCGTAGTGCTGTTGCGGAACTCAGTAAGCCAGATGATCTATAAGCATGCCATCTCGACTGTCGTTCCAAGCCGCGCCATCAAGCTGCAGCTGGAAAGCGACGAAGACGCCGATAGGTCCCCTGGAAACGAGTAATTCTTCTGAACCCTTCGGCCGGCACACGGGCGCGGCCGAACGCGCGCTGCTGGTCACCCTGCGCGTTCCCCCAAATGGCGGATACGACGAGGCCACGGAGTTCCGCGGACTTGCAGAGTCGGCGGGCGCCCGAGTCTGCGGCGTTATCTCCGCGGACGGGCGCCGTATCCATGCCGGCACCTTCTTTGGGAGCGGCAAGGTGGGGGAACTGCGTGAAGCCGTGGTACGAGAAGGGGCCGATCTGGTGCTGGTGGACCATGCGCTTTCGCCGTCGCAAGAGCGCAATCTGGAGCGGGAGCTCCGTTGCCGCGTGCTGGACCGCACGGGCCTGATCCTCGATATCTTCGCCCAGCGCGCTCGCAGCCATGAAGGCAAGCTACAGGTTGAGCTGGCGCAACTCGAGCACCTGTCCACGAGGCTTGTGCGCGGTTGGACCCACCTCGAGCGGCAGAAAGGCGGCATTGGCCTGCGCGGTCCCGGCGAGACCCAGCTTGAGACCGACCGGCGCCTGCTGCGGGCGCGGATCAAGAAGCTGCAGCAGCGCTTGCAGCGGGTACGCACGCAGCGTCAGATTCGGCGCAAGGCGCGCCAGAAGGTGCCGATCCCGACGGTCTCGCTGGTGGGTTACACCAATGCCGGCAAATCATCCCTATTCAATGCGCTCACAGAGGCCGGGGTGTATGCGGCTGACCAGCTTTTTGCCACGCTGGATCCCACTATGCGGCGCCTGGTCCTGCCGGCGAATGTCAGCGCCATTCTAGCGGATACGGTCGGATTCATTCGTCAGCTTCCACACGATCTGATCGATGCATTTCGGGCAACGCTCGAAGAGGTGGTCGAAGCTGATCTGCTATTGCAGGTGGTCGATACAAGTTGTCCTGATCGCCTGGAAATGATGGAGCATGTGGCCCAGGTGTTGCGCGAGATTAAGGCAGATACGATCCCGCAGCTACTGGTTTTTAATAAGATCGATCTGGCCGACAAGGCGCCGCGTACGGAACGCGATAGCAGGGGCAACATTGCGCGGGTCTGGGTGTCGGCGCAGACGGGTGAAGGGATCGAATTGCTGCGCCAAGCCATATCAGAGCATTTTCGATCCCGTCGCTTGCGGCGTTGGCTGCAGCTGCCGACCGACGCCGGGCGGCTGCGAGCGCGTATTCACGAGCGCTTGCATGTTGTTAGCGAGTCTACAAACGATGCCGGTGAATGGGTCATGGAAATCGCACTGGACCCCGGTGACGTGACTTGGTTGCAAAAGCAAAAGGGATTCAAGCCTGACTACTGGCTCGCGGCTGACAGCAGCGTCCTTGCCCCTACTGGCTCATAACCCTAGAATGCGCCCTTTGTATTACACTGGCTTGCGCACAGGAGACGCCCATGGCGTGGAATAAGCCCGGCAACGGTAACTCCGGGAACAAGGATCCATGGGGATCGCGCGGGGGCGGGCATCAAGGTCCTCCCGATCTCGATGAGATCGTAAGAAATATTCAGGCACGATTGAGTGGCCTGTTTGGCGGTGGCCGAGGCGGCGGTCGGGGAGGCCGCGTTGGCGGCCTGCGCGCCGGCGGTATCGGCTTCGGCGCAGTGCTCGTCGCCGCGCTGGTGCTTTGGGGGATCAGCGGATTCTATATCGTTCAACAAGCGGAACGTGGGGTGGTGCTGCGCTTCGGCAAGCTGCAAGAAGTGACGCAGGCCGGTCTGCGTTGGCATCTGCCCTATCCCGTAGAAACGGTCAAAAAGGTCAACGTACAAAACGTCTTTGCCATCGAGATTGGTTATCGCAGCAACGAGCGCACGGGCCGGGTAAGCCGTGTGCCGAAAGAAGCGCTGATGTTGACCGAGGACGAAAACATCATCGATATCGAGTTTGCTGTGCAATATCAGATCACGAATGCCGCGGACTACCTGTTCAACGTGAACGATCCCGAGGCCACCATTGTGCAGGTCGCAGAGTCCGCGATCCGCGAGATCGTCGGCAAGAACACGATGGACTTCGTGATTACCGAGGGTCGCGACGATGTTGCCATCCGTACGCAAGGCCTGTTGCAGGAGATCTTGGATCGCTATAAGAGCGGAATAACCATCACCACGGCGAAGATGCAAAAAGCGCAACCGCCGGAACAGGTCAAGGCGGCATTTGACGATGCGGTGAAGGCGCGCGAAGACGAGCAGCGCCTGAAAAACGAAGCTCAGGCCTACGCCAACGACATCTTGCCACGGGCACGAGGCACGGCGGCGCGCCTGTTACAAGAAGGCGAAGCCTACAAGGCCAGTGTCATCGCCCGTGCCGGCGGTGATTCGGAGCGTTTTTTGGAAATCGCCCGTGAGTATGCCAAGGCACCCGAAGTCACACGTGAGCGACTGTATTTGGAAACGATGGAACACGTGCTAACAGATACGACAAAGGTATTTGTCGATCAGAAAGGCGGAAACAACATACTCTATCTGCCACTTGACCAGATCCTCAGCCAGGCAGCAGGCGGCGGGCGGCCCGATGTCAGGCCGCCGATGACAGAAGGCGGCGATGCCGGAACCGCGCGCAGCTTCGGGCGGGCGCGTAGCCGTGGCGAACAGCGCGGGCGGGGAGGCCAGTGATGAGCCAAGCAAAATTGGTTACCGTACTGGCTATAGTCGCGCTTTTATTGATCGGCATATCGTCGATCACTTTCACCGTGGCGCAGTGGGAGAAGGCCATCGTGGTCAGGTTGGGTGAAGTGAAGCGTGAGAATGTGGAGCCCGGCTTGAAGTTCAAGATGCCGTTTATCGAGGACGTGCGTAAGTTTGACGTGCGCATTTTGACGCTCGATGCTGAGCCCCAGCGCTTCCTCACGCAAGAAAAGAAAAACGTGCTCGTCGATTGGTTCGTGAAATGGCGCATTGCCGATACCTTGAAGTTCTTTGTCACGGTGGGTGGCCGCGAGCAAGAGGCCCGTCGCCGTCTCGAGCAGCGCGTCAGAAGTCAGCTGCTGAATGAGTTCGGGAAGCGAACCGTACGCGATGTAGTTTCCGGTGACCGTCGCGAGATTATGAAGATTGTCGGCGAAAAGGCTGATGAGGAGGCACGCAGTTTCGGCATCGAAGTCGTCGACATTCGTATAAAGCGCGTCGACCTTCCCGATGACGTGAGCGAGTCGGTCTATCAGCGCATGGTGGCCGAGCGTGCGCGGATTGCCAAGGAGCTGCGCGCGCAAGGGGCAGAAGCAGCGGAGAAGATTCGGGCCGACGCCGAGCGCCAACGGGAGATTCTGCTGGCCGAGGCCTATGGCAAGGCGGAAAGTATCCGTGGCGAGGGCGATGGTAAGGCGGCTGAGATTTATGCCAAGGCCTATAGCAGTAACCCGGAGTTCTATTCCTTGTATCGCAGTCTCGACGCATATCGAAAGAGTTTCGGTACGCGGGATGACGTTCTGGTGATCGATCCGAGTATGGAGTTTTTCAAGTACATGAAAAACCCACGTCAATGATCGCTAAAGCGCCGAGAGCATGTGGCACGACCTAGGCGTTGCAGTGGCGCTATTGCTGGTGATCGAAGGTGTCTTTCCTTTCATTAATCCAAGCGGTATGCGACGTGCTTTGCACGCCATCAGTCAGATGCCAGACCAGCCGCTGCGATTGGCCGGTCTAACGAGCATGCTGCTCGGTCTCGCCTTGCTCTACCTGATCAACTGAGCCGCTGAGGCCAGCACATCGTCGCCTAGTTATGCCCGGACAAGACCGATGGTTGTTGCCTGACGGTATCGAAGAGGTACTGCCGGACGACGCTCGGCGTCTCGAAACGATGCGCCGTCAGATCCTGGACCTCTTCTACACCTGGGGTTACGAGCTGGTGATGCCGCCCATGATCGAGTATCTGGAGGCGCTGCTCACGGGAGTGGGCAAAGAGCTCGACCTACAAACCTTCAAGCTAACCGATTTGTTGACCGGACGTCTGATGGGCATCCGTCCGGACATGACGCCGCAGGCAGCCCGTATCGATGCCCACTATCTCAAGCGCAGTGGTCCTGTGCGGCTTTGCTATCTGGGCTCAGTGCTGCGCACGCGTCCCGACGAGTTCGGGGGATCGCGTGAACCTTTACAGCTTGGGGCCGAGTTGTTTGGGCACGCGGGACCTGAAAGCGACGCTGAGATTCTGTGTCTCATGGTTGCGACCTTGCAACTGGCAGGTATCGACGAGCTGCATATCGATCTCGGGCATACGGGCGTGTTTCACGGCCTGGTTTCGCAAGCTGAGCTCGATGCGCAGCAGCAGTCGGATCTGTTCGATGCGCTCCAGCGCAAGGCGCGCACGGACGTGGAAACGCTGCTCAACACGATGGGCGTTGAGCGGCGACGCAGAAATATGCTGACGGCATTGATCGAGCTGAACGGGGGGCAAGAGGTTCTGACGGAGGCACGACAGCAACTCAAGGACGCACCGACTAGCGTGGCGAAGGCGCTGGACAACCTCGAACAGGTCGCTAGCATTGTGGCGCGTAAGCTGCCGTCGCTGCAGTTGCACTTCGACCTCGCTGAGCTCACTGGCTACCACTACTACACCGGTATGGTATTCTCCGCGTTTGTGCCTACCTATGGGCGTGCAGTTGCTCGGGGAGGACGCTATGACGGCATCGGTCGGGCGTTCGGGCGCGCACGTCCTGCAACCGGTTTTGGTGCCGATTTGCGTTTACTGCTTGCGCTTTTGCCCTCGCAACCGAGTGTGCCCAGCGGCATTTTGGCGCCCGATGAGAATGACGTGTCCCTGCAATTGGAAATCGAGCGACTGCGTGCTGCCGGGGAGCGCGTTGTCATGCGTCTATCCGGCGCCGAGGCCCGAACGAGTGAGAGCGGATGCGAACGCGAGCTAGTGCGTCAAGGCGGTCAGTGGGTGGTGGCAAGGATAAAACGCTAAGGCGTCCCGGGCGTGAAGAGGATCGCTCCCCTGCTAGTCTGACCAATAAGGTCCCCATCGATAGATAAGAAGATACGCTACGATTATGGCCAAGAACGTCGTTGTTGTGGGAACGCAGTGGGGTGATGAAGGCAAGGGAAAGATCGTCGACCTTCTCACCGAACGGGCGCAGGCTGTGGTGCGTTTCCAGGGGGGGCACAACGCCGGCCATACCTTGGTCATCAAAGGCCAGAAGACCGTCTTACATCTGATCCCGTCGGGGATGCTGCGGGACAATGTCATGTGCCTCATTGGCAACGGTGTGGTGATCTCGCCGGCCGCGCTGTTTGAGGAGATAGATCAACTGGTACAAACCGGCGTGGGCGTGCAAGAACGCCTGCGAATCAGCGATAGTTGCCCTTTGATCTTGCCCCACCACAGCGCGCTCGACCATGCGCGCGAGCAACGGCGCGGCAATACGGCAATCGGCACCACCGGGCGCGGCATCGGTCCAGCGTATGAAGATAAGGTGGCACGCCGTGGGCTGCGCATCGGCGATCTGCTGGATGGCCCGCATCTGGCCGCCAAGCTTGAGCCTGTGGTGGACTATCACAATTTCGCGTTGCAACACTACTTCGGCAGCGAGCCGATCGATTTTCAACAAACGCTGGAAGTAAACCTGGCTTTTGGCGAACGTCTGCGGCCGATGGTCGCTGACGTGTCACAGCTGCTTAGTACCTATGTTAGCCAGGGTCGGGCGGTGCTTTTTGAAGGCGCGCAGGGGGCCCTGTTGGACATCGATCATGGCACGTATCCCTATGTCACCTCATCGAATACCTGTGCCGCCGCCGCGGCACTCGGCAGCGGTATAGCGGCGCATCATTTGGATTATGTTCTGGGCGTCGCCAAGGCCTATACGACGCGCGTCGGCGGCGGTCCGTTTCCGACTGAGTTGCACGATGCTATCGGTCAGCGGCTGGCGGAGCGCGGAAATGAGTTTGGTGCCACCACGGGACGTCCGCGGCGCTGCGGGTGGTTTGATGCCGTGATGATGCGCTACGCATGCCGCATTAACGGCGTTGACGGATTCTGCCTCACCAAGCTCGATGTGTTAGATGGCCTGGATACAGTCTGCCTGTGCGTAGCTTACCGACTGGACGGCGTGGAAATTCAAGCGCCGCCCCGCCGTGCCGAGGATCTGGCCCGTGTCGAGCCGGTATACGAGGAGCTCGCCGGCTGGGACGAGTCCACCTTAGACGCCAAGGACCTGAATGAACTGCCAGCGAAGGCCCGTTATTATCTACAGCGGATCGAACAGACGACGGGCGTCAAGATCGACATTATTTCGACCGGCGCTGATCGGGAAGAGACGATCGTCTTTCAGCATCCCTTTGATGCTTGAACGCTGTCAACCAAGGCGCTTTTGTGAACCGCCTCTGGGGCCGGGGGATCACCACGCCACTCTTGCCTTTTTGGCGTCGCGCGAGCTTGCTAAGATAACTTCTCCCTCATGGAACTGCCGCTGCCTTATGGAACTGACCTGATCGCCTGGAGCTGGCGCGAATGGTTTTTCTTCGGTTTAGGCATCGCGTCGACCGTGGTCGTGGTCATACTCCCTTTTATCTTCGAAGCCGAGAGCACCGACAGGGAAGTCATCGCCATCGTGAACGATGTCATCAATACGCTGTGATCGCCCGGCGATGAGCGGTCCTGGCGGGTGAACGCAGACACTTAGGTGCAGTCGGAAAAGGTAACGCCAGGCGGAAAACCAAATTCACGGGTGAATTGAATTGGCGAAAGTGCTGGCAGGTATACACGGGACAGCCAAGCGATGTGGTACCGAGGAGAGGACTTGAACCTCCACGGGGTTGCCCCCACTAGCACCTGAAGCTAGCGCGTCTACCAGTTCCGCCACCTCGGCATGGGAAGAAACGGCTCGGAGTTCAGCCGAGCCGCGCAATCTACCGGGCCCTAAATTTTATGTCAATGCGAAGAACAGGCAAAACCGCGCGCGACAGCCAACGCCGTCGTGAGGCGAGCCCGTATGCCGTCACCATTCCCACGCGGGAGGCGGTCTTGGCAACGCTGGGGAGTCATGCGGCCCCGCTCGGGCGCCAAGAACTCGCGCAGCTGTTAGGCGTACACGGGGATGCCGAGTTGACAGCGTTCTCGCGCCGGTTACGGGCGATGGAACGCGATGGGCAGATCCTGTGCAACCGCCGGGGGCGCATCGGCCTGGTCGACAAGATGGACCTCGTGCGGGGCCGTGTCGTGGGCCATGCAGACGGCTACGGTTTTCTCGTTCCCGAAGATGGCGGCGATGACCTGTTCTTGTCGGCCAAACAGATGCGCCAAGTGTTGCACGGTGATCGTGCGGTCGCACGCGTGACGCGCGTTGACGCGCGCGGCCGCAAGGAGGGCGTGATCGTCGAGGTGTTGGAGCGCCACCGGCAGAGCGTTGTCGGCCGTTATTTTTCTCAGGATCGCTTTGGTGTCGTTGTACCGGAAGATCGACGGATCAGTCAGGAAATTCTCATAGCCCGCGGTGACGAAAGCGGCGCTCGGTCGGGACAGATCGTGGTGGCGCAGATTATCGAGCCGCCCACGCGACACACGCGCCCGACGGGGCACGTGAGCGAGGTGCTCGGAGAACCGCTGACCCCGGGGATCGATGTCGAAGTCGCCGTGCGTAACTATCAGATCCCCCATACGTGGCCCGCCGATGTCCGCGCCGACGCGCAAGCGCTCGGCGACACCGTTAGTGCGCCTTTCAAACGGGGGCGAGAAGATCTGCGCCACTTGCCGCTGGTCACCATCGATGGCGAAGACGCGCGCGACTTCGACGACGCCGTCTACTGCGAGCGTGTGCGCAAAGGTTGGCGGCTGTTGGTCGCGATCGCCGACGTCGGTTACTACGTCAAGCCGCACAGCGCCATCGACCGAGAAGCCTGTTTGCGCGGTAACTCAGTCTACTTCCCAGATCAGGTGGTGCCGATGTTGCCGGAGATCCTGTCGAACGACTTGTGCTCGCTCAAGCCCGAGGTCGACCGGCTGTGCATGGTTTGCGACATGCACATAGGTCCTCGCGGCAAGATTCAGGATTTTCGCTTTTACGAAGGCGTGATGCGCTCGCACGCGCGTTTGACCTATACCGCGGTAGCAGCGTTGATCGACGGTGACGCGGCCCAGCGGCGTCGCTATGAGACCTTGGTGCCGCATTTGTTGGAGCTTCATGCTTTGTTCAAGGCCTTGCATCGCGTGCGCGTACAGCGCGGTGCCGTCGATTTCGAGTTGCCGGAGACACGCTTTCTGTTTGACGACCAGCACCGCGTCCGTCAAATCGTCCCGATCGAGCGCAACGCTGCCCATAGGCTGATTGAAGAATGTATGCTTGCGGCCAATGTGTGTGCGGCTGAGCTCCTTCGCAAACACAAGATGCCCATACCATATCGAGTTCACGAACCCCCGAGTGCCGAAAAGCTTAACGAGTTGAGAGAATTTCTCGGCGAGCTCGGCCTATCGCTCGGTGGCGGTGCCCGGCCACGCCCGCAGGATTATGCGGAGTTGGTAGCAGCCGTAGACGCGCGTCCCGACTCACGCTTGATCCAGATGGCGATGCTGCGCAGCCTCAGCCAGGCGCTCTATAGCCCCGATAACATTGGCCACTTTGCCCTGGGTTACGAACATTACACGCATTTCACCTCGCCCATACGCCGGTATCCTGACCTGCAGGTGCACCGGGCCATTCGGGCCGTGCTGAAACGCAAGCGCGCGACGCTGTCTGAAGAGGAGGCACGCGAGATCGGTGAGCATTGCTCCATGACAGAGAGGCGGGCCGACGAAGCCACGCGCGAGGTGGCCCGTTGGCTTAAGGCACGGTACATGATGGATCACGTGGGCGATGAATTCGACGGTCTAGTAACCGGTGTTACGGGATTCGGCATATTTGTGGAGCTGACGGATGTTTATGTGGACGGGCTCGTACATATCACCGCTTTGGGTAACGACTACTTTCACTTTGATCCCATAAAACATCGATTAGTGGGTAAACGTACCCGCCGTACGTTTCGCCTGGGCGACGCGCTACGCGTGCGCGTGGTCCGCGTCGATCCCGAGGAAGGGCGGATCGATCTGGAACCGGTAGTGGTGGCGCCGGGACGGCGCGGCAAACGAGGGCGCCGGCGACGATGACGACCACACCAACGGGGCTCATTTGCGGGTTGCACGCGGTGCTGGCGGCGTTACGGGAGGATGCCGCCCACGTCGATAGCGTGTGGATGAACGAAGAACGGCGGGACAAACGCAGCGCCGAGATCGCGCGGGCTGCCCGCGCCGCTGGCGTGAAGCTGCGCCGTGTGCCCCGCACGCGTCTCGATCAGCTTGTCGGGGCGAAGAATCACCAAGGGGTAGCGGCGCGGACGCGGGCAGTCAGCGCTGGCAGCGAGCATGACCTGGAACGGCGTGTCGCCGAGCTCAAGGAGATACCGTTGCTGCTGGTGTTGGACGGGGTGCAAGACCCGCGTAATTTCGGGGCGTGCCTGCGCTGTGCCGATGCTGCCGGGGCACATGCGCTCGTGTTCCCGCGTGATCGCTCGGCGCCGCTGACGGCGACCGTGCAGCAGGCGGCCAGCGGCGCAGCCCTGACGGTACCGCTGTACGAAGTAAGCAACCTGTCGCGCACACTCGATCTGCTGAAGGCGGGCGGCATCTGGGTAGTGGGCGCTGTCGAGCAGGCGGAAAAGGCGCTCTACGACGTCGATCTAAGTGGTCCGGTGGCCATCGTCATTGGCGGTGAAGGAAGGGGACTGCGTCGCCTGACCCGTGAGCGCTGCGATGCGCTCGTGCGTATTCCCATGCACGGGAAGGTCGCGAGCCTCAATTTGTCGGTCGCCGCTGCGCTCCTTCTCTACGAGGCGCTTCGCCAACGCGGTTCACGCGAGTCCTGAGTCGTGGTTTTTCGCGACCGCATGTGGCGCCCAGGAGGAGCGGTGGCGTTTTGGCGCTAGCTGGGAGCTTGGCAGGCCTTAAGCGATGGTTTAGAATCCGCCGTCGCGCTGGCAGCGCGCTACCATGACTCCTTGCCTTACCGGCGGATGCGATCCGGAAGGCTAACCCAGAGGGAGCATTCCAATGCGTCACTACGAAATCGTGTTTCTGGTCCACCCTGACCAGAGTGAGCAAGTGCCGGCGATGATCGAGCGTTACCGTTCGATCATCGAATCTCAAAATGGCGTTGTACACCGCCTCGAGGACTGGGGGCGGCGTCAGCTCGCTTATCTGATCAACAAGGCGCATAAGGCTCACTATGTACTCATGAACATCGAGTGCCAACTGGAAACGTTGCGTGAGCTTGAGTCCGCGTTCAAATTTAACGATGCCGTGCTGCGTCATTTAACCATACGACGCGCGGCTGCCGTTGTGGCCCCCTCGCCTTTGGCTAAAGACAGTCAGGAGGAATCGAAGCCCATAGAAGCAGCGCCACGTGGTCCGGTAGAAGAACGTGGAGATGAAGCGCGCGACGCGCAAGAGGACGTTACTGATGAGACAGTCGCAGAGGCCCAGGATACCGAGGAGGCACCGAGCCCGTGAGCAGAAGACCACCCACATCGTCGCGCTACTTCCGGCGCAAGAAATACTGTCGTTTCACCGCCGAAGGCATCAAGGAGATTGATTACAAGGACTTGGCGACGCTCAAGGCCTATATCACCGAAACGGGCAGGATCATTCCCAGTCGCAATACAGGGACGAAGTCACGGTATCAGCGGCAGTTGGCACGTGCTGTCAAGTATGCCCGCTATTTGGCATTGCTGCCGTACTGCGACAGTCACTGAGTGACTGCGGCTTACCAATAAAGTCGGGGATAGAGCATGCAAGTCATACTGCTGGAAGAGCTGCAAAACCTTGGCAACCTTGGCGAAGAGGTCAAGGTGCGGCCTGGTTATGCGCGTAATTACCTGATTCCACACGGTAAAGCGGTTATCGCTAACGAAGAGAACCGCAAAAAATTCGAGGCACAGCGTCTCGAACTCGAGCGCCTACACGCCGAGGCACTGAGTGTGGCCCAGGCTCGGGCCCTCACCCTTGACGGAGCGTCGGTGAGCATCGTGCGCAAGGTAGGCGAGGAGGGCAAGCTTTTCGGCTCAGTGACCACTAGCGACATCGTCGAAGCGATGAAGGAGGCCGGTCTCGAGCTGAGGAAATCCGAGTTGCACCTCTCGGCCGGTCCGATTAAGCAGGTCGGCGATCACGAGATCGCCGTGTCATTACACCCCGAGGTTCACATCAAGATCAACGTTTCGGTGCTGGGCGAAGAACAGGAAACGCAGCAGGAGCAGCAGGAAGCGCAACAGGAGCAGGAAGAGCAGTAATCCAGGCCTCCTTGCCGGCATCAGCCGGAATTGGCAACATGCGATTAACGGCCGGCAGGCCTGAGCGCGGAAAAAGGGCAGCGTTGTATGCCTGGCGATTGGCGTTTTGGGTCGGCCACCGGCTGACGGGGCAAGCCCGACGGACGGAGAGCACTCGTTAAGGGGGGAGTCAATGGAAGAGCGGGCCTACTCAGCTGCTGGCGAGACCACACCGGAACGGCTACGCGTCCCACCGCAATCTATTGAGGCCGAGCAGTCCGTGCTAGGCGGGCTGATGCTCGATAACCGGTGTCTCGATCAGATCGGTGACAAGCTGGACCCCGAAGACTTCTACCGCAAAGAGCACCAGTTAATCTTCAAGGCCATTTCGGATCTTACTGTAGAGTCCAAGCCGGCCGACGTGCTGACCGTCTCGGAGTATCTGCAGAATACCGGCGACCTCGCTCAGGCCGGTGGACTCGCTTACATCGGCACGCTCGCGAAAAACACGCCGAGTACAGCAAATGTCACAGCGTACGCGGAAATTGTGCGCGAACGTTCAGTCATGCGCCGGCTGCTCAGCGTGGCCGCTGATATAAGCCGTGCAGTGTATGAACCCGAGGGTCGCAGCACGGTCGAGCTGCTCGACTTTGCCGAACGCAATATCTTCGCCATCAGCGAGCTGGGCACCCGCAGCGGCGGTTTTCAGCCGTTGACAAAGCTGCTCAGTGTCGCCGTAGAGCGTATCGACAAGCTCTATCAGTCGGATAGCCCCATATCGGGACTGCCAACCGGTTTCACCGATCTCGATGCTATGACGTCCGGCTTGCAAGAAGCTGATTTGATCATCGTTGCCGGACGTCCCTCAATGGGAAAGACATCGTTGGCGATGAATATTGCCGAGAATGTGGCGGTCGGCCAGCAATTGCCCGTGGCCATCTTCAGCATGGAAATGCCAGGTGAGCAACTGGCTATGCGCATGTTGGCATCGATGAGTCGAATCAACACGCACAAGATCCGTACCGGCAAGTTGAATGACGATGATTGGCCACGTGTGACCTCGACTATCAGCCTACTTGCACAAGCGCCAATCTTTATTGATGACACGCCGGGCCTTACGCCGATGGAACTGCGCACACGGGCGCGCCGGCTCAAGCGCGAGCACGGACTGGCGCTCGTGCTGGTGGACTATTTGCAGATGATGCAGTCTTTCGAGGGTAGTGAAAATCGAGCAACGGAAGTATCTAATATCACTCGCGCATTAAAAAATCTGTCGAAGGAGCTGAATGTTCCGTTGATCGTCATGTCACAGCTCAACCGTAGTCTGGAGCAGCGTCCCAACAAGCGACCGGTGATGTCGGACCTGAGGGAATCCGGGTCGATAGAACAGGATGCGGACGTCATCTTGTTTATTTACCGTGACGAGGTTTACAACGAAGATAGCGTCGATAAGGGGACCGCCGAGATCATTATCAGCAAGCACCGCAACGGACCCACCGGTACCGTTCGACTCACCTTCCTAGGACAGTACACTAAGTTTGAAAACTACATCAGCGCCGGGTTCGACGAGGCATTTGCATGACACGGCCGACGCGTGCACTGATTGATGCACAAGCGCTGCGCCACAATTTAAACCGAGCCCGTCAAGCTGCACCAAACTCAAAGATCATGGCTGTCGTCAAGGCGAATGCCTACGGCCACGGTTTAGTGCGTGTGCCGCATATTTTAGCACAGGCCAACGCGTTTGCCGTGGCTAGCTTCGACGAGGGCGTGGCATTGCGCAACGCCGGTGTCGCGCATCCAGTGTGTTTGCTTGAGGGCTTCTTTGATGCCGCCGAGCTGGCGATGCTCAGCCACTATCGCTTCATGCCCGTCATTCACCACGAGAGTCAGTTGCATGAACTGGAGGGCTACCAGCAGAAAGTCGGGCTCGATGTTTGGCTGAAGGTCGATACGGGGATGCACCGGATCGGTTTTGCGCCGGAGGTGGCGGCGCAGGTGCATAAGAGACTGCAGGAGTGCAAAGCGGTACAGCGTGTCCGCGTAATGTCACATTTCGCCAATGCCGACGACACGGCTGATGCGACCACGCGGCGACAGATGGACCGTTTCACGGCGCTGGTAGATGGATGGGATCTGGAGTACAGCCTGGCGAATTCAGCCGGGGTGCTGGGGTGGCCCCAGAGCCACCTCGACTGGGTAAGACCCGGAATCATGCTTTATGGCGCGTCGCCATTAATCGGCAAGAGCGCCGCGGAGCTCGGTTTGCAGCCGGCGATGACCTTCACCACCAGCCTGATCGCCGTCAATCACCAACGCAAGGGCGAACGGGTCGGTTACGGGGGAGAGTGGGTATGCCCCGAAGACATGCCGGTCGGCGTGGCAGCCGTTGGTTACGGCGACGGTTACCCGCGGCATGCACCGAGCGGCACGCCGGTGCTGGTTAACGGCGAGCGCAGCTCGTTGATCGGGAGGGTGTCGATGGACATGATCACCGTCGATTTGCGTAGCCAACCCGATGCCAAGGTGGGTGATCCGGTCGTTCTGTGGGGCCAAGGCCTGCCTGTTGACGAAATCGCCGAACGGGCTGGCACGATCGGCTACGAGCTATTGGCCGGCATGCCCCAACGGGTGCCCCGGGTGGAAATAGACTAATTTACCACGGAGATCACAAAGAACACGGAGAATGACGTATCGCCTGTGTCCTTAATCTATGCTGATAAAAATTTACATAATCTCTGTGTTCTCTGTGCTGAGAAGCTATAAATAGCGATGGCGACTAAGTCGAAATCGTTTTTTGTGTGTAACGACTGTGGCGCGCAGGCGCCAAAGTGGAGCGGCCAGTGCCCGGGGTGTGACAATTGGAACACGCTTGTAGAAACATTGGCAGCACGGCCATCCGCAGGTACGCGTTTTCAACGATCGGAAACAAGCGCAAAGGCGCAGCTCCTGGACGCCGTCGAGCTCGAAGGCATTAACCGCTTCCACACGGGCATGGCTGAGCTCGATCGGGTGCTCGGCGGGGGATTGGTCGTGGGGTCGGTCGCCTTAATCGGCGGTGATCCCGGAGTCGGCAAATCGACGCTGTTGATCCAAGCGCTTGCCACCATCGGCCGCTCGATCAAGGTCTTGTACGTCACGGGAGAAGAGTCGTTGCAGCAAATTGCGCTGCGCGCGCAACGCTTGGGCCTGGATGGCAAGCGCATGCACGTGCTCGCAGAAAATCACGTAGAGTCGATACTCGCGTGCGCGGATAGCGAACGACCGCAAGTGATGGTTATCGACTCCATCCAGACCGTTTTTACTGAGCTGTTGCAATCCGCACCCGGTAGCGTCGCGCAGGTGCGCGAGGCAGCGGCACAACTGGTGCGTTTTGCAAAGCGCAGCGGCGTCGCCTTGTTCCTGGTGGGTCATGTGACCAAGGAAGGTACGCTGGCGGGACCGCGCGTATTGGAGCACATGGTCGACACTGTGTTGTATTTTGAGGGTGACCCGACAAGTCGTTTTCGGATCATCCGGGCGATCAAGAATCGCTTCGGTGCGGTCAACGAAATCGGCGTGTTTGTCATGACAGAAACCGGGCTGCGGCAGGTGGATAACCCCTCCGCCATGTTCGTCAGCCGGCAAGGCGACACGATTCCCGGTACGGTAGTGCTAGCCACGCAGGAAGGTACGCGGCCGTTACTGGTCGAGGTACAGGCCCTGGTCGATCAGAGTCACCTGGCGAACCCGCGTCGCGTCGGGGTCGGTGTCGATCAGAATCGTCTTGGCATGCTGCTCGCGGTGTTACACCGTCACGCCGGCATCGCCATGTATGACCAGGATGTGTTCGTGAACGTCGTCGGTGGCGTGCGCATCACCGAAACCGCGGCCGACCTGGCTGTGATCGCGTCGACAGTGTCAAGTCTGCACAACCGGCCGGTGGGCCGCGACCTGATCGTGTTCGGGGAGGTCGGCTTGGCCGGCGAGGTACGTCCCGTGCAGAGAGGTCAGGAACGCCTGCGCGAAGCGGCTAAACTCGGGTTCAAACGCGCCTTGTTGCCGGCCGCAAACAAGCCGAAGAAGACCGATATGGACTTAGAGTTGTTATGTGTCCGACGGCTGGAAGAGGCATTAGAAATATTAACAAACCAGTAGCGAACAACGAATGGCGAGTGGCTGGCAAAGTGAAGCGAGCAGACGCAGATTCGACCTGGTCCGTGCTACTCGCCACTAGCTACTGCTTCATAGCAGCTGAAACTGCAAGCGCGTGCCGGCGACCTCGATGACGTCGCCGTTCTTGAGCTTGGTGCCACCTTTCGGAATCAGTCGTCCGTTCACTTTCGGCGTTTCATCGACACCGGCATCTAGGATAAAGCCGTCATCGGTGCGAGAGATGACCCCGGCGCGCTTGCCGGCACTGCCCAAGTTTGTGATTCGTTTGCTTACTTCAATACGTTTGCCGCTGCTGGCCCCACTCAGAATGTAGAGCGCGGCCTTGCGCTGACTTCCACCGTCAGCGCCAGCACTCGGCGGCGCGATGATGACAGTCTTGGCAAAGTCTTCAGCCGGCTTAGATTCGTTTTCGTTGACATAGCTGAGTGTGTGCTTACCGATGGTAACGACATCTCCATGTTTTAGGTGATGTTTGGCAATGCGCTTGTTGTTGACAAACGTTCCGTTGGTGCTGCCCAAATCCTGTATGAAAGAATCCTCGCCGATGGTAAAGATGTTGGCATGTTCACCGCTCACGGCCATGTTGTCGACCACGATATCGCTTCCAGGCCGGCGGCCGATCTTCATGTCACCCTGAGGGAGATCAAACTGATCCAGCACTTTTTTGTTGTACATTAATATGACTTTCGCCATTGCCGGAGTTCTCAACTATCGTCTAACCCGCCGGCTGATCGGCCAGGCGTTTGATAGCCGTGGCATCGCGACGAAAGCGCTTGCCTGTGCGTACGAGTATGACCGAAACGTTGTCTGGTCCTCCCCGTGCGTTGACTTCCATAACGAGCCGATCGGTCGCGCCTCGTAAATCGGAACCGTAGTCTTGGAGTATCTGGCTCACTTGCTCGTCGGGCAACACGTCATTCAACCCGTCGGAGCACAGCAAATAAAGATCCTGGTCTTCTAGTTTTTGTTCGATAACCTGAGATTCCACGGTGGGTTCGATACCTAGGGCGCGCGTTACGAGATTCTTGTTGACCGAACTGCGTGCTTCTTCAGGCGTAATGAGTCCTCGGGCTACCAGTTCCTGTACCAAAGAGTGGTCTTCTGTCAATAACTCGAGCTTGTCACCGCGCAGTCGGTACAAGCGGGAGTCACCCACATGCCCGATACACACTCTGTCTTCGTAAAAAAGAGTCACTACGATCGTTGTCCCCATGCCTGCACAGTTGGGGCTCGACTGGGAAAGTTCGAAGATGGCCGAATTGGCTAATGATATAGCCTCATCTATCGTTTTAAGCTCGACGGACGCTGTGTTTCCTTTGCGCCTCTTAGCTTCACCTTGGCGGGCCAGCACGTTGATGACGTGGCGTGTAACGACATCTACAGCCATGCCACTGGCGACTTCTCCCGCCTGATGTCCCCCCATCCCGTCTGCGACGACGGCAAGACCAGCCTCCGGTGTCGTGGCGACACGGTCCTCGTTGTTTGGTCGCAGCATTCCCGCATCGCTGCAACTGGCAATTATTAGTCCATCCGCTTCTTTAGACATGTCTATTGCAGGGTATCTGCGCACGCGTCCAACGCGCGTCTCAGTTCTTCACCTGTCTGAAAACGCCTGCCGGGGTTCTTCTCCAGCAACCGGTCGATAATATGGCCGACGCAGGGGGGTGCATCGGGACACTCCCGGATGACATCCGGATGTTGTGCGTTCGCAATCTGGTACATTAGTGCTGCCATCGTTTCTCCACGGAAGGGCTGTTTGGCCGCGACCAGCTCGTACATAGTAACGCCCAACGAAAACAGGTCTGAGCGTCCATCGACTTTCTTTCCGGCAAGCTGCTCCGGAGACATGTACGAGGGTGTACCCAAGATCACGCCGGTTTTGGTGCGGCTCGATGCCGTGATACGCGCTATGCCGAAGTCTGTCACCTTCACGCTGTCACCATCTTCATTGTACATAATATTAGCCGGCTTAATGTCGCGGTGCACCACATCCTGCTTATGGGCGTAGTCCAGGGCGTCGGCCACGCGGGCGATGAGTTTCAATATGAACTTCAACGGCATCCGCCCTTTGCTTTTGACATATTCCGTTAGATTCTTGCCCTCAAGGTACTCCATGGCGATGTAGGCGAGATCTTGCTCTTCGCCCGCGTCATAGATCGTCACGATGTTCGGGTGGCTCAGACGGCCGGCAGTTTCGGCCTCGCGAAAAAAGCGCTCTTTGGCTGCGGCCAGTTCGGCCTCTTCGAATTCGTCCGACAGAGCCATGGTCTTGACGGCCACGACCCGATTGATTTTGGGGTCGCGCCCCATATACACCGTGCCCATCGCCCCTTTACCGAGCTCCTTATCAATCTCATAGCGACCGAGGGTCGGTTTCTGGTCGACACCATCGAGGATCAGGGTACCTCCCGTAGTCATGCGGCGGGAGCCTAAAGTGACGGTGTGTTCGGCCTGTTTGGCGCGTTGTTTGCGCTCCGTGGTGTCTTTGAAATTACGGTCATGCTCGAGAATATAGTCATAGGCGGCGACGGCCTTGCTGAATTGTCGCTTGCGCTCGAAGTCCAGAGCCAAGTTGTACATCAATTCGAGCACGGACTTATCAACCGGCAACCTTCGAAACTTGTCCATGGCCATATCGAGCTGACCCTGGGTCTGAAAGGACAGCCCAAGCATGCGATTGGTCTGTGCCGAATCGGTTTCGGCGCTTTGTTTAAGGCGTTCGGTGACGAGAAAACGCTTGGTCGTGAGTCCCAGATGACCGACAAGCAGCAGCAGGGCAGGGGAGACATTCTTCAGCCATACCTTTTCCGCCATCAGCATATATTGTTCGCTACCGAGCAACGCCACGAACAGCAGCAGAGAAACCAAGCCAGCAAGGCCGGCGCCCAGATTGGGCAAGGCAAACATGAGGTATAGGCCAACGGCGATAAAGATTCCTATCTGCACCCAGGTGGCCCAGTCTGGGTGGACATAAAAGTCCTGGTTACGGATGCTGGCGACGATGTTCGCCGTCAGCTCGGCTGCCGGCATTGATGAGGAAACCGGCGTCAGATATCTATTTCCGACGCCTTCGGCAGTGGCGCCAATGAGTACGATCTTATTTTTGAAAGAGGTGGCGGGAACATTACCGGCGCGAATGTCATGAAACGAATAAGTGGAAAAAGGCGATCGTCCATCGGGCGCGGAATAGAAACCTGTATACATCTGCATGGTGTTATCTGTATCGATCACGAGCCGGCCAAGTTTAATGTTTTCGCCAAGAAATACCGTGATGTTGTCGGTCTTTAAATTCAGGCTGCGGGCAGCAAGCAGCAGAGCCAACGATGGATAGTAATCGTCGTAGTATTTCAGCAGCAGGGCTTCCCGCCGGATGCCGCCATCAGCATCCAAAAGCACGTCGAGGTGCCCGATACCGGCGGTGTGCTCACCGAAGACGGCTAGCGGATAGGTCACGCCATCCGTCTCCAGTGCTGTCGCCTCAAGGTCGACCCGTTCCACCACCTTGGTCAGGCGGTTGCGCTTGACAAACCCGGGTAGCTCCGTATCGGGCCTGCCAAGCGGGCGCTGCACATTGAAGAACATGGGCATGTAGACGTTCTTTGCCGCCGGTATCGTTTGTGCGAGCTTCCCATCGGCGTCGAGATCGCGTTCCGCGCGGTCGACCAAGCGCATGATTTCTTGCGCCTGGGTACGTGCGTTGTTGGGGAAGGGCGTCTTGGCCATATACCCGCGGAGCTCGCGAAAATAATTGAGGCCGGGGTCGGTCTGCGGCTCCGTGAGAAAGATCTGCAGACCGATGATCTTGGCTTGAGCGTCGGCGAGCCAGTTGACCATATCTGCCAAGACGTCGCGTGGCCACGGCCAGCGCCCGATGTGTTTGATACTGTCATCATCGATGGCGACGATCACGATCTGGTCGGTTGCAGAAGGGCTGCGCTGTGTCAGCCTGACGCCCGCGTCATAGGCCAGGCGCTCCATGTTTTGTAGAAACGTGTGCAGAAAAGGAATGCCAACGAGCGTCGCGGCAGCGAATGCCAAGGAGATGACCAGGGCGATCGTCCAGTCTCGCTTGAACATTCGGCTGTGCTTCAGTCGGGTTTGCGCGTAGTTAGGCTGTTTTGATAACTATTATAGTCACTTAGCGCGGCCGCTGCGGGATTTTGCGCGCGCGGGCGCCGCAGAACTCACGGCAGATATGCTTTATAAGCTGTTGAAATATATCTTATATTTAATCCGATTCTAGCAACAACACGAGCATCCGCGCATAAACCTTCGCCAGCGCCCCTAGATCAGCCACACGGGTGCGTTCATTGACCTTGTGGATGCTCGCATTCACCGGGCCGAGCTCGACGACC
Organism: uncultured Nitrospiraceae bacterium; assembly: GCA_964347935.1. Taxonomy (GTDB): domain Bacteria; phylum Pseudomonadota; class Gammaproteobacteria; order Acidiferrobacterales; family SPGG2; genus SZUA-472. Next base: position 19,889 of record CAYGAS010000033.1, read on the forward strand.
TCAGCACCCGTGCGGGCAATAAATCGTCCGTCCGAGGTGCCCCCGGCCGTCGACAGGGCCGGTTCGCGGGCAAGCTCGGCGCGAATGGCGGCACGGGCGGCGTCAACCAGGCGGCCGACGGGAGTGATAAACGGTTCGCCCGAATGCCGCCAGCTCAAGCTGTAATCGAGCTGGTGGCGCTGCAATACTTGTTCGAGCTGTTCGCGCAGCGCCGTATGGGTGAACGCCGGCGAGTAGCGAAAGTTGAACTCGAGCTCAAGTGTGCCGGGAATAACATTGTCGGCGCCGGTGCCGGCGGCGATGTTCGAGACCTGGAAACTTGTCGGCGGAAAATCTGCATCGCCGTCGTCCCAGCGCATCGCCACCAGCTCCGCCAAGGCGGGCGCCAGAAGGTGAATGGGATTCCTGGCAAGATGTGGATAGGCGATATGGCCTTGTAAGCCGCGGAGCGTCAGCTTCCCATTAAGAGAGCCACGACGACCGTTCTTTATCACGTCGCCCAATGTGTCCTCGGAGCAGGGTTCGCCGACAATACAATAATCAATGCTTTTACCCTGCTGACTCAGCCACTCGACAACCTTTACCGTACCGTCGCGTGCCACGCCTTCCTCATCCGAGGTGATGAGCAACGCAATGGAACCGCGGTGCCGCGGATAACGGTCGACGAAATCCTCTATCGCTGTCACGAATGCGGCCAGCGATGACTTCATGTCCGCCGCCCCGCGCCCGTAAAGATAGCCGTCGCGTGTCTGCGGTGTGAACGGGTCGCTTTTCCAGGCCTCCCGCGGGCCGGTGGGAACCACGTCCGTGTGACCAGCAAATACCACGACCGGACCTTCCTGACCCCGCTGCGCCCACAAGTTATCGACATCACCGAACTTAAGCCGAGAGATCTCAAAGCCGAGGGGCTCGAGGCGCTCGATCAACAGATCCTGGCAACCGCCATCATCGGGCGTGACCGACGGCCGGCTTATCAACGCCATCGCCAGCTCTAAAGTGTCATCGGTGTTTGGCATGGAGTGGAGTCGAAAATCAAACCTTGATCACGTTCACCACAGAGGAAACACGGAAAACTCGGAGATTGGCTGCATGTTGCTGAGCATGGATTTCGGAGATAAGTGCGCGGGTGATTGAAAAATCATTTTTGTATGTGCAGTCTGTGGTGAAAAGTAGCAGAGCACTCATTACGGGCGGCTCACGAAACATGACTTAAATATCCCGTAATAGCTCGTTGATACCAACTTTGGCACGTGTTTTTGCGTCGACGCGTTTGACGATCACCGCACAGTAGAGACTGTGGGTACCATCCTCGGCAGGCAGGTTTCCAGCCACGACGACCGAGCCGGGCGGTATGCGACCATACATGATTTCACCGCTCGCGCGATCAAGGATCTTGGTGCTCTGGCCGATGTACACGCCCATGGATATTACTGACCCTGCCCCGACAATAACGCCTTCTACAATTTCCGAGCGTGCTCCAATAAAACAATCATCTTCGATGATGGTCGGCGATGCCTGTATCGGTTCGAGCACGCCACCGATACCGACACCACCCGAA
>CAYGAS010000034.1:0-2927 GCA_964347935.1 uncultured Nitrospiraceae bacterium
GGGTGATATCTACTTCTGGGGCTCGCTGATGGGCGCGTGCCTGATCGCAAGTGTACCCATTGCGATTATCTACAACCTTTTTGTCGATCGCTTCATTGCCGGCTTCACCGTTGGCGCCATCAAGTAAGCTCTCGTTTTACCAAGCCATTCATTCCGTGGCCCATTCTTATATGGCATTATTGCGTAGGCGTGCGGTGACTGGCGTGCCCATCGATGCCGTAACCGCTGAGTCGAGTAATCAAGGCAGAGACTTCGATCCTGTTTTTTCCTCCTAGCGTCTGCATGACATGGCAGTGACAGACAAGGCGCGAGTGCTGCTCCGGCGTCCCGAGCTCGCTCGCATGGGGCGCACGCTCATCTACGGCGCTGTAGGCGGCGCGGTGTTCTATTACTTCAAGATGCCGCTTGCCTGGATGATGGGGGCGATGGTCGCCACGACTGTGATGTCCATGGCCGGCAAGCGACTGTATGTGCCATCGTCACTGCGGGCGACGATGGTGACGATCCTGGGGGTGCTGCTTGGCAGCGCGTTCACGCCAGAAGTCATGGAGCAAGCCTCGCGTTGGCCGATTACCTTAAGTGGGCTCGCGCTCTATCTGGCGGTCGTCACAGGGGTGCTTTATGTGTACTTTCGCAAAGTACTGGGGTATGACCCGGTTACGGCCTATTTCTCGGCCACCCCGGGAGGCCTCAACGAGATGGTCATCGTCGGCGCGGCCTTTCGTGGCGATGACCGCACCATCGCATTGGTGCACGGCTCTCGCGTGTTGCTGGTCGTACTGATCATACCGCTCTGGTTTCGCTTTACCGAAGATATCGGTGCCGGTGTCTCGTTTCGCGGCCCGTCCTTGTTGGAAATCGGTCTGTCTGACCTTGGCATCTTGACCCTGTGCGCCCTCGTCGGGGCGGGTGTTGGCCGTCTTCTTCGTTTGCCGGCCTATCGCATTGTCGGACCGATGCTTGCCTCGGCCGCGATTCACATCGGCGGTGTCACGGCTGCCAATCCACCCTTTGAGCTCGTATTTATCGCCCAGGTGATCGTCGGCTCTTCAATCGGCGCCAGATTTACCGATGTTCCGTTGGAGCGCGTGTTTCGGACCATCGCTGCCTCGGCGGGTTCGACGGCAGTCATGCTGCTGTTCACCCTCGTGGCTGCACTCGTGCTGGCGCCTTTGACGGGAATGCAATGGACGCCGATCGTGCTGGCTTTCGCGCCGGGCGGGCTCGCCGAGATGAGCGTCATCGCGCTGTCGCTCGGTATCGAGACCGCATTCGTCGCGACCCACCACGTGGCCCGCATCGCCATGATTGTGATTGGCGCGCCACTGATTTTTAAGACCAAGCACCGTCTGGGCCGCGTGGCGGATGGCCAAAGGCCTGGCGACGCAGAGTAAGTTGGCGGATCGAGACATCGGTTGGGAGTGACATTGACCGGCTATGAAACCGCGTTGACTATACTCTAGAGTAATGCGAGCGCATGCCGGCAAAGAATCGGAGCCCGATAGTGAGCAGCAAGCCCGTCTCTGCTGATCGACGGATGGGGCCGCGCCTCGAGACCCGGGTCAAGGCCATGGTGGCGCACCCCAGCGTCGGCCTCACGAGGTGCAAGCTTGTGGAGATCGGTATTGACGGCGCGCTAATCGAGACGGGCGACCTTAGCCTGAGAAAGGGTGCCGATGCCGACTTGGTATTGAAGATTCGCCATGGCAACAAGCTGACGCACTGCCGCGTGCCGGCCAAGGTTCTGCGCGTGACTGAGAAGGGGGCAGCACTCGTATTCGATGATCTCGACGAGGGCGTCTACCGCATCCTCCTAGAAATCGTTTATCCGGACGAATAGCTAAACGTCGCGCCCGCGCCTTTAGTGTGCGCTCGCGAGGGCTAGTACAGGGTGGTCAAATTTACAGGGGCGAGTGCGGTCATGTGAGCTCCTCTTGCTTCCTGTCACTTGCTTCCTGCAACTCCTCCAGCCGATGTCCCGGCGATGTGGCCGAAGACGGACCCCGCCATGAGCCCGGAACCGCCGGGATAATTGAAGTAGAAAAGGCCCCCCACCAACTCGCCGGCGGCGTATAACCCGGCTATCGGGTTGCCATCTATATCAATGACCTGTGCATGCTCGTCAACGCGCAGGCCGCCGAAGGTGAAGGTAATCCCACAGGTCACCGCGTAGGCCTCAAACGGCGGCTCATCGATCGTGTTGGCCCAGTTCGACTTCGGAATCAGCAGGCCTTCGGTGCAGCGCCCGTCCTTGACGGCGGGATTGAAGGAGATATCCGTGCGTACGGCGGCGTTGTACTCCTTGATCGTTTCAAGCGCGCGCTTGGCATCGACGTCGTCGAGCTTTTCAACCAACTCTTCGAGCGTGTTGGCTTTTACCTTCGTGACCTGCCGGATGCGGTACTCGTCGCGGAGTAGCGGGATTACTTTGCTATCGAACACCTGCCAGGCAAACTGTCCCGGCTGCTCCAGGATCATGCGGCCATATTTTGCATACGTGTAATTGCGCAGATCCGCGCCTTCGTCGACAAACCGCTCGCCGCGCCCGTTGAGCATGATGCCGAGGGGGTAGCTGTGCTTTTGAAAATTGTCACCCACGGCCAGGTCGCCAAAGGGTGGTGCATTACGCTCCCAACCAACCGCATGACAGCCGGACCAGTGGCCCCAAGGCATCGCGCCAATCGCCAGCGCCATGCGGATGCCATCACCGGTGTTAAAGCGTGTACCTCGGACCTTGGCGACATCCCATGTTGGACCCAGGTAACGCGCGCGCCACTCGGCATTGGCCTCGAAGCCGCCGCTGGCGAGCACCACCGCACGGCTCTTGATCTCGATCGTCTTTCCCTTATGCCGAACGCGCACGCCTTGCACACCGTCGTCATACAAGAGATCGATGGCGCGCGCCTCATACAAAATCTCGACGCCCT
>CAYGAS010000035.1:0-17883 GCA_964347935.1 uncultured Nitrospiraceae bacterium
ACCGGCGCTCGCCTGGTACCTGCTCTCCGCCAAGCAAGGCAATCAGAAAGCCGCCCAGCGCCGCGATATCCTGATGAGCCGAATGACTCAGCCGCAGATCGAAGAGGCACAGCAGCAGAGCACCCAGCTCGTGCGGGCCCCGCAATAGGCCAAACCCTCGCAGTCAGTCACATTCGACGTCGTGTAGAGGAGTGCAGCGCACTGCGCCGACAGGCGGTGCGGTTGACCCCGAAATACATGCACATTTATACTTCGCCGCCTCTGTGGCGATGAGGCCCGCGGCGGGTCCATGCAACAACGATACTCAGGGTGAATGGGCTACGCAGCCGCTTATTTATCAAAGACCGTCCGCCGTGTTGTACTCGTCCAGTCCCTGCTAAGTCTGCTTGTGGCGGCGGCGGCACTGTCCGTCCAGGGATGGATTGGCGCGGTGTCCGCTTGTTACGGCGGCGCAATCAGCATCATTTGTGCACTACTGCTGGGATGGCGCGTTCGTCGCGCGGGTGACCTTGCCTGGCAAGGCTCGAAGCTGGGCGCAGTATCGTTGTGCCTAGGCATGGTCGAGCGCTTCGGTGTGGCATTGATCGGATTCGCGGTAGGCATCGGCGTTTTGCACCTGCCCGTGGTGCCGCAACTCGTTGCCTTCGCGCTGAGCCAGTTTGCCTACCTTGCCGCCGCCAGAGAGACATCACCAGGTTATCAGCCATGACCCTTAAGTCGAGTCATTCCGGAGTAGCCGCGTGAGCGAGGCATCGAACCCTCCGGCAACCGCCGATCCGGTTAGCTATATCAACCACCACCTTACGAACTGGCATGTCGGCGAAGGCTTCTGGGCGCTCAACCTCGACACACTGTTCTTCGGATGGCTGCTCGGCGGCTCGATCATTTTTGTTAGCTGGCGCATCGGCCGCAGGCTTCAGCTTGAAAGTCCGAGCGGCATGCAAAACGCGCTCGAAGCCATCGTCGAATTTGTCGATGCGCAGATCAAGGAAGTCTTTCCGGGCCGTGACCGTCTGATTGGGCCATTGGCCATCACGATCTTTCTCTGGGTGTTCCTAATGAACGCCATGGATTTGATCCCGGTCGACTTGTTGCCCAAGGTCGCCGAGATCATCGCCGTTAACCTTTTTGGCGCTGACCCGCATCACGTTTATCTGAAGGTGGTCCCCACGACCGATCTGGCCACGACCTTCGGCCTGTCTTTATCGGTATTTGCCCTCGTCATCATCTACAACATCAAGACCCGCGGCCCGATCGGGTACGTAAAAATGTTTCTGTTTCATCCATTCGGCAAATGGATGATGCCGCTTAACTTCGTCATGACGCTGGTCGAGGAAATCGCCAAACCGGTCAGTTTGGCACTGCGACTTTTTGGCAACATGTTTGCCGGCGAACTGATCTTCCTCTTGCTCGCGTTGATGCCGTGGTGGATCCAGTGGGCCCCGACTCTAGTATGGGCGATCTTTCACATTCTCATCATCACCCTGCAGGCATTTATCTTCATGATCCTGAGCGTGGTTTATCTCGGTATGACGCAGCAACAGGAAGAACACTAAAGGTGGCCGGTTTTACGAACTTGCTTCCAAACCTAAGAGGAGAAGGCTAATGAGTCCTGACGCAGTCGCTTTGATCTTCGCCTACACCGCCATGGGAGTGGGCGCGCTTTTGGGTCTCGCTGGTATCGGCGGCGCCATCGGCTGGAGCGTGATTGCTTCGAAATATGTCGAGGGCATCGCACGTCAGCCGGAGATGCGCCCCGTGCTGATGCTGCAGACCTTTATCTTTGGTGGTCTGGCCGAAGCGATTCCCATCATCGGTGTGGGTATCGCCATGTGGTTTGTTTTTGCCAACCCATTCCTGGGCGCCGCACGGGCGGCCTTAGGCGGCTGACGCACAGCGCCCTGGGCGAATATTTAGACTAGATAGCGAGGCCTGCTGTGAACGTTACGGTAACACTCATCGTACAGATGTTTACGTTTGCCCTGCTTGTATGGTTCATCATGCGTTTCCTGTGGGAACCGCTGACAGGACTCATGCAGGAACGCGAAAAGCGTATCGCCGATGGCCTGGCCGCTGGCGAGAAGGGTAGACACGATTTGGAGTTGGCCGAAAAGCGCGCCCAAGAGGTATTGCGCGGTGCCAAGCAACAAGCGTCGGATATTATCTCGCACGCGGAGCGCCGTGCGGCCGAGATCGTCGACGCCGCCAAGGGTGACGCCAAGACTGAAGCCGAGCGAGTCATGATTGCCGCCCACAGCGAGATCGACCAGGAACGCAACCGCGCGCGCGAAGAGCTCCGGCATGCATTGAGCGGGCTGGTGGTCGCGGCGGCGTCAAAGATCCTGGAAAAGGAAGTCGACGCCAAGGCGCATGCCAAGCTGCTCGATAACGCGGTGAAGCAACTCTAGAGAGCGGGCGAATGGCTGAGATAGAGACCCTAGCGCGACCTTACGCCGAAGCCGTGTTTGCCCTGGCCAAGGAGCAGCAGGCATTGCCGCAATGGTCGCAGATGCTGCGGCTGCTGGCTGAGGTGGCCGAGGACGAGCGCATCGCGGCCCTGGCCGTGGACCCGCGCGTCAGTCCGGCACAGTTGACCGGCCTATTGCTCGATATTGGCGGCGCCACCCTGAGCGAGGATGCCAAGAACCTTGTGCGTTTGCTGGTGCAGAATGATCGCGTGATGCTGCTGCCTGTAATCGCCGCACAGTTCGAGCGACTCAAGGCCGATGCCGAGGGCATCGTCGAAGTCGAGGCCCTAGCGGCCTTCGAGCTGAATAGCGAACAGATAAAACAGATCACGCAATCGGTAGAGAAGAAGCTCGGCCGCGAGGTGAGGCTACACACCCGCGTAGACAAGGCATTGATCGGCGGCGTTATCATCCGCGCCGGCGATCTCGTGATTGACGGTTCGGTCAGGGGTCACTTGCACGACCTGGCCGCACAATTGAACCAGTAAGGGAATTCAGCCATGCAACAGTTACGATCTTCAGAAATCAGCGAGCTGATCAAGCAGAAAATCGAGCGGTTCGAGGCCAGACCGGAGGCCCGCACCGAGGGCGTCATCGTCGGATTGACCGACGGTATCGCGCGCATTCACGGCCTGTCCGGCGTGATGCAGGGTGAAATGATCGAATTCCCGGGCAACACCTATGGGCTCGCCTTGAATCTCGAGCGCGACTCGGTGGGGGCCGTCATTATCGGCGACTATCAGCACATCTCCGAGGGTGATCGCGTCAGTTGCACCGGCCGCATTATGGAGGTGCCCGTAGGCGAGGCGCTGATCGGGCGCGTGGTCGATCCGCTTGGCCGACCTATCGATGGCCGCGGCGCCCTCCAGACCACCGAAACATCGCCGCTTGAGAAGATCGCACCCGGCGTGATCGCGCGCCAATCGGTGTCGCAGCCGGTGCAGACCGGGCTCAAGTCCATTGACTCCATGGTGCCGATCGGCCGGGGTCAGCGCGAGCTCATCATCGGCGACCGCCAGACTGGCAAGACGGCGCTGGCCATCGACACGATTATCAACCAGAAGGGGCAAAACCTGATCTGTATCTACGTGGCCATCGGTCAGAAGGCGTCGTCGGTGGCCAATGTCGTGCGCAAGCTCGAAGAGCACGGTGCCATGGACTGGACCATTATCGTCGCGGCAACGGCAGCCGAGTCGGCGGCGCTGCAATACGTTGCCCCCTACGCCGGCTGCACGATGGGCGAGTATTTCCGCGATCGCGGCGAGGATGCGCTCATCATTTACGACGATCTCACCAAACAGGCGTGGGCCTATCGCCAGATCTCGCTGCTATTGCGGCGACCCCCAGGTCGTGAGGCCTACCCAGGAGACATTTTTTATCTGCACTCGCGTCTGCTCGAGCGCGCCGCACGCATCAACGCCGCGCATGTGGAAAAGATTACCAACGGTAAGGTCAAGGGCAAGACGGGTTCACTGACGGCGCTGCCGATCATTGAAACACAGGCTGGCGATGTGTCGGCATTTGTGCCGACCAACGTGATCTCGATTACTGACGGCCAGATCTACCTCGACACCGATCTGTTCAACGCCGGCATTCGTCCGGCCATCAACGCCGGCTTGTCGGTGTCGCGAGTGGGCGGTGCAGCACAAACGCAAATCATCAAGAAACTCGGCGGTGGCGTACGCTTGGCGCTGGCGCAGTTCCGCGAACTGGCCGCGTTTGCGCAGTTTGCCTCTGAGCTCGATGCCGCCACCCGACGCCAAATCGAGCGCGGTCAGCGAATCACGGAGGTCATGAAACAACCGCAGTATGCACCGATGACCGTGGCGCAAATGGCGGTCTCGCTGTTCGTAGCGAACGAGGGCTATCTCGACGACATCGAGGTTGCCAAGGTGCGCGCCTTCGAAGATGCCTTGCAGGCCTACATGAAGTCGAGCCGAGCCGATCTGATGGATAAGATCAATGGCGAGCTCGAGTACACCGACGAAATTGCGGCGGCGCTCAAGGCGGCGGTCGAGGACTTCAAGGCGAATCACACCTGGTAGCAGGCGGTAGTGCCCATGGCTGTCGGCAGAGAGATACGCAAGAAGATCAAGAGCATCCAGAACACGCAAAAAATCACGCGTGCAATGGAGATGGTAGCGGCAAGCAAGATGCGCCGGGCGCAGGAACGCATGTCGGCGGCACGCCCCTATGCCGACAAGATGCGTAATGTCATCGGGCATTTGCATTATGCCCATCCCGAGTACCGGCACCCCTTTCTGGTAGAGCGTGAGAACAAGAAGGTGGGTCTGATCCTCATCACGACGGACCGTGGCCTGTGTGGTGGTCTCAACACCAATGCGATGCGCATGGCGCTACAGCGCATGAAGGCTTGGCACGACGAGGGCATAGAGGCAGAGTTATCCGTGATCGGCAGCAAGGGCCTGGCATTTTTCCGGCGCGTGGGTGCGACAATCGTCTCGCAGGTGACCCACCTCGGCGATACGCCACGCGTCGAGGACCTGATCGGGACCGTCAAGGTGATGCTTGACGCCTATGTGGATGCGCAAATCGGCCATCTGTACATCGTCTATAACAATTTCGTTAACACCATGACTCAGCGCCCGGTGCTCCAACGGCTGCTCCCGCTGCCGGAGTCAGAGGAAGAACAGCTTAAGCATTACTGGGACTATATCTACGAGCCCGACGCCGTAGAGGTGCTCGATGATCTATTGCGGCGTTACATCGAGGCATTGGTTTACCATGCCGTGGTCGAAAACATGGCCTGCGAGCAATCGGCGCGCATGGTGGCGATGAAATCCGCGTCCGACAATGCGGGTAAACTGATCGAGGAATTCACCCTCAAGTACAACAAGGCGCGTCAAGCAGCCATTACGCAGGAGATATCCGAGATCGTCGGCGGTGCCGCGGCGTTGTAGGGCATGAGACGGGAAGCGAACCTTGCCAGGTTAAAGCTTAACAGAGGAATAGATCGATGAGTGCAGCAGGTGAAATTGTACAGGTGATCGGTGCGGTCGTGGATGTGGAGTTCCCGCGTGAAGCATTGCCAAAGATCTATCATGCGCTGACGGTCACCGACGTCGCTCTGACGCTTGAGGTGGAACAGCAACTCGGCGATGGCGTCGTACGTTGCATTGCCATGGGCTCTTCCGATGGTTTGCGCCGCGGCATGGCGGTGACCAACACCGGCGCGCCGATATCGGTCCCGGTCGGCACGGCAACGCTTGGCCGCATCATGGACGTGCTTGGGCAGCCAGTGGATGAGATCGGGCCGATCGCGGTCGAGCAGCGTATGCCGATTCACCGCAAGGCGCCGAGCTATGAGGATCAGGCGGCGAGTGCAGAGTTGTTGGAAACCGGCATCAAGGTGATCGACCTCATGTGCCCGTTCGCCAAGGGCGGCAAGATCGGTCTGTTCGGCGGCGCCGGCGTCGGCAAGACCGTCAACATGATGGAACTGATACGAAACATCGCCATTGAGCACGAGGGCTACTCGGTGTTTGCCGGTGTCGGCGAGCGCACCCGGGAAGGCAACGACTTCTACCACGAAATGAAGGAAGGCGGTGTGCTCGACAAGGTGGCGCTCATTTACGGCCAGATGAACGAGCCGCCAGGCAATCGTCTGCGCGTCGGCTTGGCGGGGCTCACGATAGCCGAGCACTTCCGCGACGAAGGCCGCGACGTGCTGTTGTTTATCGACAACATCTACCGCTATACCCTGGCGGGCGTGGAGGTGTCGGCGCTGCTCGGACGTATGCCATCTGCCGTGGGCTACCAGCCGAACCTGGCTGAGGAGATGGGCATACTGCAGGAGCGCATTACCTCGACCAAGTCGGGCTCGATTACCTCGGTGCAGGCGATTTATGTGCCAGCGGACGACCTCACCGATCCGTCGCCGGCCACCACGTTTTCGCATCTCGATGCCACGGTGGTGTTGTCACGCCAGGTGGCGGAGCTGGGCATCTACCCGGCGGTCGACCCGCTCGATTCCACCAGCCGCCAGGTCGATCCGAACACCATCGGTGAAGAGCATTACCGCACGACGCGCGACGTGCAGGCGACGTTGCAGCGCTACAAGGAGTTGCAGGACATTATCGCCATTCTCGGTATGGATGAGCTCTCTGAGGATGACAAGCTCACGGTTTCGCGTGCGCGCAAGATTCAGCGTTTCCTGTCGCAGCCGTTCTTCGTCGCTGAGGTGTTCACCGGCACTCAAGGCAAGTACGTACCGATGAAAGAAACCATTCGCGGTTTTCGCGGTATCGTCGATGGGGAGTATGATCATCTGCCCGAGCAGGCCTTCTACATGGTTGGCGCTATCGAGGAAGCGGTCGAAAAGGCAAAAACGGTTTAACCTAAGGTGAGGCGAAGGGTGTTAGGCGTGAGGCAAGAGGTCTGCGCACACGGCCGACATGATCGTCTAACGCCTCACACCTCACGGGGCTTGTAATATGGCCATGACCATGCACGTAGATATCGTGAGTGCCGAGGAGGAGATCTACTCCGGCACGGCGGAAATGGTGTTTGCCCCGCTGGCAACCGGCGAGGTCGGCATTCTGCCTCGACACGCGCCGTTGCTGGCGCGCATGAAGCCGGGGGAAGTGCGCATCCGGATGGGAGGCGAGGACCAGTATTTCTACGTCTCGGGCGGTGTACTCGAAGTGCAGCCGCATGTGGTCACAGTGTTATCGGATACCGCCATTCGCGCCAAGGACTTGGACGAGGCGGCGGCGGTCGAAGCGCAGCGGCGCGCCGAGGAGGCGCTCAAGGACCGCACGGCCGATATCGACTACGCCAAGGCGCAGGCCGAGCTGATCGAGGCGGTTGCGCAGCTGCGCATGATCCGGCGCTTGCGTGAGCGCCTGAAGAAGTAGGCGCCCTGCGGCCCACCGACTCCGGGTACGCCAGCCAAAGCTAACTTATTGATAATCCTTCAGAGATTCATCGGATTCGCCAGCGGGTGGCGACGGATGCCGCGTGCGTGCGGCTAGGCAAGCGTGGGCTAAAGGGGGTATCGTCTTTTTGGCTGTGCGCTGAGCGGTTGGCTGGCGTGCTGTCCTAGCACCGGCAATCGCCGCGAGCGGGCTGCTATCTTAATAGAAGTAACGCGTGGCTGGCGCGGCAGCCAGGTCGACATTGTGCAGGTGCACCGCCTGTGAAGCACAGGATGCCAGCGTTCATGGCAAGAATGTTTCTGCATCTCGTTATACGAATATTCGCCATTCCATGAGTCTGGAAGTCATTATTCTCGCCGCGGGCGAAGGCACCCGAATGTACTCCGCCATCCCCAAGGTGATGCATACGCTCGGCGGTAAACCCTTGCTGGCTCATGTCATTGACGCTGCGCGTACGCTCGAGGCCACTGTGATCCATGTGGTCTACGGCCACGGCGGTGAACAGGTGCGCGAGAACTGGGCCGCTGCCGCCGATTTGCGCTGGGTGCTGCAGGCAGAGCAGCACGGTACGGCGCACGCGGTCCTGCAGGCATTGCCGGCGGTCGCAACTCATGCGCAGCTGTTGGTGCTTTATGGCGATGTGCCGCTGATTCGGCCGGCCACCTTGCGCGCCTTGGTGAATGCCGCAGACGCAGACACGCTGGCGCTGTTGACGGTCGAGCTCGATGATCCTACGGGCTACGGGCGCATCGTCCGTGACGACGCCGGCCGCGTGATCAAGGTCGTCGAGCAAAGGGATGCCACGGCCGACGAGCTCGCACTACGCGAAGTTAATACCGGCCTGCTGGCGGCTCCTGCAGCTCGATTGAACGCATGGTTGGCGCAGGTTGGAAAGGAAAATGTCCAGGGCGAGTATTATCTCACCGACATCGTCGCCATCGCCGCTCGCGATTCGTGCAACGTCGTGAGCTGTCAAGCGCCGACACAGTGGGAGGTCGCGGGCGTCAATAGCAAGGCTGAGCTTGCCAGGCTGGAGCGCAGGTACCAGCAAGAGCAGGCGCAGGCGCTAATGGCCAGGGGCGTGACGCTGCTCGATCCGGCACGTTTCGATTTACGTGGCGAGCTCGAGGTCGGTCGCGATGTGGTCATCGACATCAACGTCGTCCTGGAAGGCAAGGTAGTCTTCGGTGACGGCGTGCACATCGGCCCGAATAACCTGGTTCGCAACAGCTGCATCGGTGACGACAGTAATATTCTTGCCAATTGTGTCATCGAAGATGCGATTATCGGCAGAAAATGTCGCATCGGGCCGTTTACGCGCCTGCGCCCAGGGCCGGAGCTGGCAGACAACGTTCAGGTGGGTAACTTCGTCGAGATCAAGAAATCCCGCGTGGGAACCGGCAGCAAAATAAATCACTTGAGTTATGTGGGCGACACCGTGGTGGGCAAGAACGTCAACATCGGTGCCGGTACAATCACCTGCAATTACGACGGTGCGAACAAGCATCAGACGATAATCGGTGATAATGTCTTCATCGGTTCCGACACGCAGCTGGTAGCGCCGGTCACGGTCGGCGCGGGAGCGACGATTGGCGCCGGCTCGACGATTACCAAGGACACGCCGGGGGACGCCCTGACCTTGAGTCGCGTCCCGCAACGGACCCATCGTGGCTGGAAACGGCCAGTGAAAAAAAAGTGAGGTGTCGAGTGTCGGGCGTGAGGCGAACGACGCAAACAGCGGCCGTCGTTTTATTGCTCCTCACTCCTCACTCGTCGCGCCTCACGGGGAGTTGATATGTGTGGCATTGTCGGCGCGATTTCTCCGCGCAATGTGGTTCCGATCCTCATAGAGGGTCTCAAGCGCCTTGAATATCGAGGCTATGACTCTGCCGGGCTCGCGGTATTAAACGGCGGCATCCAGCGTGTGCGTCGCATCGGGCGCGTCGGCGAGATGGAAGCTGCCGCCGCCGCTTCGCGGTTGAGCGGCTTTATCGGCATCGGCCACACGCGCTGGGCAACGCACGGGGGTGTCACCGAGCCCAATGCGCATCCGCATGTCTCGCGCGGTGAAATCGCCGTGGTTCACAACGGTATCATCGAAAACCACGACGCTCAGCGCAAGCGGCTGGAAGAGCTCGGTTATAACTTTGAATCGCAGACCGACACGGAAGTCATCGCGCACCTGGTCCACCATTATCTAAGCGAGCTCGGCGATCTTTTGAAGGCTACGCAAAAGGCGGTGCAAGATCTGGTCGGCGCCTATGCCATCGCCGTGTTCTCGCTGCACAATCCCGAAGTGCTGATGTGCGCGCGTGTCGGCTGTCCCCTTCTGATTGGTCTCGGCGAAGGCGAGAATTTCGTGGCCTCCGACGTCTCGGCAGTGCTGTCGGCGACACGCCGGGTCATCTATCTCGATGAAGGCGACGTTGCTGAAGTGACGCGCGAACGGGTGCGCATCTTCGACGGCGATGGCCGGCCGGTCGAGAGATCGGTGCATGTGTCCGACGTCTCGCTTGCCTCGCTCGAGCTTGGCCCGTACAGCCATTTCATGCAGAAGGAGATTCACGAGCAGCCGCGGGCGCTGACTGACACCATCGCCCAGGTCATCGCGGAGGGCGTTTCGCCGGTGCTGTTCGGCGAGGGCGCCGCCGAGGTGTTCGCCAACATCGACTCGGTGCAGATCATCGCCTGCGGCACGAGCTACTATGCTGGCTCGGTAGCGCGCTACTGGCTCGAGGGCGTTGCCAAGGTTCCGTGCAATGTGGAGATCGCAAGCGAGTATCGCTATCGCGATGTCGTTGCCAATGCGCGTCAGCTCGTGGTCACGATCTCACAATCGGGCGAAACGCTCGACACAATGGAGGCGCTAAAGCGCGCCAAGGAGCTCGGACACCGACACACGCTCGCCATCTGTAACGTGCGCGAAAGCGCCATCCCACGCGCCTCGGAGCTGGTGTTCTACACCCGTGCCGGTGCTGAGATCGGCGTGGCCTCGACCAAGGCGTTTACCACGCAGCTGGCGGCGTTGTTTACGTTGACACTGGCGCTGGCCAAAGCCAAAGATCGGTTGTCGCCTGAAGCTGAAGCTGGGCATCTCGAGGCATTGCGCCACCTGCCGGGCAGCGTGCAGCACGCGCTTAACCTCGAGCCACAGATTCGTGTCTGGTCGGAACGTTTTGCGGGCAAGGAGCATGCGTTGTTCCTCGGCCGCGGCGTGCACTACCCGATCGCATTGGAAGGCGCACTCAAGCTGAAGGAAATTTCCTACATCCATGCCGAGGCGTATCCGGCCGGCGAGCTCAAGCACGGCCCGCTGGCCCTGGTTGACGCCGAGATGCCGGTGGTGGTGATTGCGCCAAACGACGCGCTGCTCGAGAAGGTGAAGTCGAATATGCAGGAAGTGAGCGCGCGCGGCGGTGAGCTTTACGTGTTTGCCGATCTCGACAGCCGCTTCACGGCAAGCGAGAACGTGCACGTGATCCGCACGCCGCGGCACGTGGGCGTGTTGTCGCCGATCGTGCACGCCATCCCGGTGCAGTTGCTCGCCTACAATGCGGCGCTCGCGCGTGGCACCGACGTGGATAAGCCCCGCAACCTTGCAAAGTCCGTGACGGTTGAGTGAGACTGGCGCTAATCGACGCCCTACTCCCAGCAACCGGTGCGCGCCGATTTTTTGCGCTTCTTTTTACTCACCACCGCGTCAGCCTCGGGGCTTAACTCGGGTTCGAAGCCATCCTGTTTCGCGAACCACTTGTGCGCCTTATAGACCTGACGGCGTTTTTCATACCAGGGTTTCGATTTAGAGAGCTTGAACTTTTTCTGGCCCGGGCGCAGCTCTACCGCCACCGACAGATTGCGCAAGCGCGCGTAGAAAATGCCGGCGAACTCGCGGGAGAAAATGTCCAGCTCGCCGAGAACCTCGAAGCGGTCACCCCTCATCTCTAGGTCTTCGACCGCCACCGCCTTGTCCTCCATCTTGAAGTCCGCGCGTGCTTCGATATCCTTGACCGTAAGCATGTTCTTGAACCAGCGGACAATGCCCTTTTCCTCTGCCAAGAACACCACCAGCGGGCGCGTGTCGCGCAGGCTCATTTGGATGTGTGCATCCAGCTGCGCCGGGGTCGTGAACTGACCTTTGCCTTTGGGCAGCTCGAAACGCGCCCACCAGCCGGTGTCGGTCTGAATTCTTTCGCTGCCGACATAGCCGTTATTGAACTCAATCGTCGTTCCGGCCATATCGAAGAGTCGCATTTCCATGTCGCCGTTTTCGAGGCGCGCCTTGAGTTTGAGGTCTCCGACCAGCGTCACCTCGTCAAATTGGACGATAACCTTCTCTGCACTCAAGGTGATGTTGCCGGAGGCGGAGTTGGTGGTGGCGTCGAAATCGAAGTGGCTGCGAATGCGTCCGCGACCCTGGTAGATGAAAATACACGATTCCGGGGGGATATAGCTGTTGTAGGCGCCGAAATTGGGCAGATTCGATTCCGGCAGATCGATGGCGATCTTCACGTCCGTGAAGGGGTCGGTCAGGTCGAGCCGCTCGGCGGTGCCGGTGACCGTAAAACCGTTGCCGAAGACGTACTCTTCGTCAAAGCGCGCGAAGCCGAAGTCGTTTAGCGCGACGCTCACCGTCGAAATTGTCTTGCCGCCCGTTTGCCTTACCATGCCCCGGACCTTTCCTGAGCCATGGGCCCGGTAGTCCATGAACTGGGCCTGGATTTCGTCGGAATCAACGGCGAACCGCGTGCCCGGCATCAGCACCCCCTTTTTTACTTCGACTGTAGCTTCCAGCTGACCTGCTCCGTCGAGCTTCAGCCACGGTGCTCGGCGGAAGTAGCCCTCGAGGAAATGCAAGTCCGGTACGCGGCCGGCGAGGCTGATATTGGCGGAGACTGCGCGCAGCGATGCGCGGTTTTCGATCTCTTTCAGCGTCAGGCGATCGAAGGTGGAGTCAAGGTTGAGATTCAGGTTTTCGACTGCGCGGCCCTGGCGCAGCACAAGCCTCGCGGATTTGAGGCGCAGCGTTGTCCCGGTGATGGCCAACGGCCCCTCGTCGAGTACGATCAAGCCGGTGCCTGCGATGCCGTCGCTTTCTCCGTAACGCACATTGGCACTGACTTTGAGCTCACCGGTAAGGCGCATCTCCTTTTTCTGAGCAATTACCAGCTCCTTGCTTATGAGGTCGACCCGGCCGATCGCCGACGACTGGCCGGCAGCGGTTTGAAAGTTGGCCTCAAGGCGCCCCTGAGTTTTTCCTATCCGCAAGCGAACATCCGCGGGGATGTATTTGCCGAAATAACTCAGGTCCGGGATTTGCGCCGCAGTGCGCAGCGAGGCTGACGATGCACGCAGCAGCGCCGAGGTGTTGTCGAGATCGAGCGTATGCGTGGCAAACTCGGATTCAAACTGAAGGCTAAGATCCTGAGCCAAAGTCCGCCGCCGCTCTCGCATCTCCGCGGCATCCAGGCTGAGCGCAGCCCTCAGGATCTCCAGATGCCCCCTGTCACCGAGGACCAATAACCCCTTTTTGCCAGGCCGCTCGGCGCCATAGGCCACATCACTGCTGAGCGTCATGTTGCCGCGCAGCGCCAGATCCCCGGATTGGGCATCGAGCCCTTTTACGCTCAGGCCAATGTAGCCTTGCGCCAGTGCTTCCTTAGCTGGGGTTTGCAGGCGCGCCTGTATCTCGGCGGCACCGCCGCGGATCTGCACAGCGTCTTTTGTTGGCAAGTAGTCGGCGAGCTTGCCCAGGTCGGGTAGCTGTGCGGCGAGCTGCAAGTCGCCCGACGTGATACTTAACAAATCGAGTGGCCTGTCCTTGTCCAAGGTCGCGTGGCCGAACTTCGTACGAATCGCAAGCGACAGCGCCCGGGCCAGCACGCGTTCTTGCTGGCGCACCGTGGTGTTGGGCATGGCCAGCGTCAACTGCGTGATTCTTAGCGGCACGTTGGCGGTGAGCCGCACGCCCGTTTCGTCCGCGACGGGGCGGTACTGCAACTCGGTGCCGATGCGCAGGTCGCCATCCAGCGTCAGATCTGCGTAATCCGCTGCCAGCCCCTGTGCCGAGAGTTCGACCAAACCCTGGGTGGCGAGCGTCAGCGCCGAGCCTTCGGCGCGCAAGCGCAAATGGCCGCCGCCCTTTCTGATCGTGAAGCCGAGCTCTTTGGGAATCCATGTGTTCATTACGGTGAGATCCTTCAGCTCGATATCGGGCGCGTCAATGGTCATCCTCAGGTCCGCAAAGGGATCTCGCAGGTCAAGCTCGGCGCTTTTGCCCCCGAAGCTCAAGTCGCGGCCGCGCAGCAAGGTTTTTTGTTGCATCGGCAACCCCACTTCGAAATCCGCCAGGGCGACCGAGATGGTGGCCACTGCCCTCCCGCGCTCGCGCTCGACACGACCTGCAATCTTGCCGGGACCCCGGGCAGCGATGCCAAACTCGAACGCCTTGGTCGAGAGGTTTGCCGTCGATACCGTGAAATTCGATTTCGGTGCCAGCACGCCTTTCCGCAATTGCACGTCGGCCTCGAGCCGACCTTCGCCCGCGATCTGAAACCACGGCGCCTTGCGAAAGAAAATCTTGATGAAGTCGAGATTGCCGACCTCGCCTTGGATCTGTACGCCGGCGCTGATAAAGGGCAACATCGCTAGGCCCTTTTGCTCCTTCGGCTCGAAGCGCTCGAGGGTGACCCCCGCGTTCAACGCGACCCCCTCCACCGCCAGCGTTTTTCCTATCCAGGCTTTGCCGGAGCTAAGCGAGATATTCGCTTCAGGCACCTCGATCGTCCCCTGCACGACGTGGGTCATGCCGCCTTGTACTTGACCTTGGCCTTCGAAGCGGAAACGGTTGATCCAGATCTCGCGCAAACCGGAAATCCGCGCGTTGCGCAGCTCGATGGTCCAGGGATGCTCGATTTCCCGCCGCGGGTAGAGCTGCTCGGGCGGGCGTGTCGGCGGATTGCTGAGGCCGGGGATGTCGGGGAAGAGCTCGCTGTCTTGGGCGGGCGCCGACCCCGGCGGCAGGCGTTCGCGCATGTGAAAGCTGAGGCCGCTGCCGCTGACCGCGGTGGTGCGAAAACGCTTAGCGGTCAGTGCCCACAGCGATACCGACGTAGTAATCTCGTCGACCCGCGCGTGCCACTGGAACTTGCGATCCTGGCCACGGATCTGCAGTGCTTCGAGGTGCACGACCCCGGGCACCACTGTCCAGCCACTTCGCCAGTGCAACCAAAGCTTCTCGGGCTTGCGATTGATGACGCCAAATGCACGCTCGGAGTTGAGAAATAGGTTGGCGCCGACGACATACGCCACCTCAACCGCGAGGAGCACGAATGCGGCGACGACAAACCATCGGCGCGCAGAATTTTTCATGGGCTTTCGCAGGCGCTGCTAGGCGTGATTGTCGGAACGATGGAAGAATTGAATTCTACCGCAAACGCTCGGACTACGAGCAATATTCCCCACTGACGGTGCGGCTGGCGCCGGCGCCGATGGCCTAAGAAGTCCTATTGTGCGCCGGGGGACGCTGGCTTGGTGTCGATGGCGGGGAACCACAAGAGCTTGAGCAAGCCACCCCGCGCGCACACCTGCAGCAGATGCTTGAGCTCATCAAACGGCGTCGCCGGAAAGCGCGCCTGCAGCGCCTGCACGCTGAAGGGCCTCTCTTGTTCGGCGAACCAGCCAATGATGTCGGCATATTGGCGCGGGGTCTCCACGCTTGCGAGCGTGTGCTGCATGCCGTTTTCGTCTCTGAAATTGATGCGCATCCACTGCAACGCCTCTTGGCCGTCGCCAGCTGGCTCTGCCGACACGCTGGTATTGGGAACGCGCTGGAAACGCGTCCGCTCATCGATGCCCTCGAGCCGTTGTTCTTCGGTCAAGCTCGGCAGGATCAGGTCTCGCGCCGATAGGGCGCTCACGGCGTTCGGCAGTTCTCGCAGCAGCTCTTCGGCGCGGGCCAGCGCCTGCTCGCGCTGTGTGCCATTGCCCCACGCGCCGTATAAAGGTGTGCGCCAACGCGGGTCTTGCAATAAGACAGGCCGCAGCTCATCCAGCAGGCAATTGATGGCGGGTGGCGGTTCTATGACGATGGCCACCGCGAGCGAATCTTGCTTGACAAAGGTGCGATGCCACGTGCCGCGCGGAAAGAACAGCACGGAACCGGGTTTCATTTCGGTGGCGGTGAATTCGGCCGTTCGCCAGTCGGGAAAGCCATTGCCGCTTTGCGTATAGAGATCTTCAAACGGCATGGTGCCGGGCGAATATTGCATACCGTAGGGAGCGCTGATCTCGCGCACTGGCGCGAGCTCGAAACGCTTGGTGCCGTACAGCTGGATGGAGATGATGTCATTGGGATCGTAATGACAGGCTGCGCCGTCCTCGCGCGGCGATGCCCAGACTGTCATCCGCGTTGAACCCACGGCGATGCCAAGATCGTTTTCTAGTTGCTCCAGGAAGGTCTGCGCCCCGCGTATGTAGGGAGCGACGTCGTCGAAGTACAGCGTGAGCCCCATGTGGAACAGCTTCTGCGCATAGCTCGGGTCGCCGGGCACCAAGTAGCTGGTCTTGGCCCCGCTACAGAACGCGAGCCGCCCACGGTAGACACGGGCAAGTGCGCCGATACTGCTCAGCTCACGGCAGCGCAGGAACTCGGGCAAGCGCGACGGTTCACCCTGGGCGACAAAAGTCTTGTCAGGCCAGTGCTCGTCGAACTCGGCGAGTGAGTGCGGTGAAAGCAACGCACTGAGCGCGGGCCTTTCTGCTGTCGCCATTACTTCTCCTGCTGCTGGCGGTTATTTTTTGCAGGATACACTACGCCTTTGCGATTGGGTAGGCGAGGCGGCGGTGCACGAGGTCTAAGCGCCGCCTAACATCGCCGCGGCTCCGCTGTTGTCCCGCGAGTGCGTGACTCTGACTCGACTTTGCGGGCCCCGTACCGATCTGACCCGCCGGCAGCGACGATGCACAGGCTGCAAGGAAAAGTAGCTATGCCGTCATTTGGCTTACCGCCGCTTAAGGTCTTGTTAGCTGGCGCTTCGAGCTCGCTACTGCGCTGCTACTTTGTCCCGAGCGGATGTCTGAGCATCCGCTTCCGCTTAATCTCCACCACAGTCCACGCCATCGGCTGTGCTTGCACGAGCGCCGTGTCGAGTCTGCCCATGGAGGACGCACGATCGTCGGCCGATTCGCGATCTATGTCGGCGTGGTGCAACATCAGCGTGAAGCACGGCGCGATGCAGCCGATCGTGCTTGATGTTTCGAGGCGCGTGATGCGTTCGCAAAGATCACCGCGGCGGGGTGTTCGGATATACTGCAACCGGTGGCGGAACGCAGCAAGAACAAGCAACGCAGCGCAGGGAGGCTTGTCCACACGCATGCTGGGCGTGTGCATGCTCATCAGGCAGCCGGCAAACGCTTGTTGACCGCCCTCACGCTCACATTGACCTTTGCTGCGGTCGAGGCGATCGCCGGTTGGTGGTCGGGTTCGCTGGCATTGCTGGGTGACGCCGGCCATATGGTGACGGATGCGGTCGCGCTCGGTCTTGCGGCGATGGCAGCGTGGGTCGCGGCGCGCCCGCCGAGCGCGCGCCACTCATACGGCTTGGGGCGAGCCGAAGTGGTCGCGGCCCTCGCGAACGGCCTGTTCATGCTGATCATAGTAATAGGTATTGTCGTCGAGGCCATTGAACGCCTGCGGACCCCGCAACCTGTCAACGGCGCGGCGGTCATGATCGTCGCGAGCCTGGGCCTCGCCATCAACATGGCCGTCGCCTACGCGCTGCGTCAGGGCGAGGAAACGTTGAATGTTCGTGGCGCCCTGCTGCACGTGATGGGGGATCTGCTCGGCTCCATGGCGGCGCTGGTGGCCGGTGCCGTCATCTACTTCACGGCCTGGACGCCCATCGACCCGATTCTGTCGCTGTTTATTTGTCTGTTGATCCTGTTATCGAGCCTGTATCTGATACGCGATGCGCTGCACGTAATCATGGAGGGGGTGCCGGCGCATCTCGATCTGCATGAGGTGGGTCGTGCCTTGGCGAAGGGACATGCCCGGATCAAATCGGTTCACGACTTGCACATTTGGAGCCTTTCTTCGGGAATGATTGCGCTCTCGGCACACGTGGTGATCGACGATATGCGCCATTGGGATGCGGTTTTGCAAGACCTCAGCGGGTTGCTGCGCGAACGCTTCGCCATTGAGCACGTGACCCTACAGCCGGAGACGGCTACCCATGTGCTCAAGCCGCTGCGCAAGAAAAGGCTCGTTTGACCGAAGACTGTCTGCCCCACATAGCGGGTGTTCGAAATAAAAACAAACGGGCGCGCTAAGCGCGCGCCCGTCCCAGCTAACAACGGATTATAAATCTCTGTAGTCAGGGTCCATCGTTATTTTCATTCCCGCTTTGGCGACCTTGCTGGCCACGTTCTTGCCGTCGTGCTTGTCGTAGGTGACCTTTACCTTGCTGCCCGGCTTCATGCCCTTCAAGGAGACATTCTCGCCTAAGGAGAACTCGGTGCCG
>CAYGAS010000036.1:0-17602 GCA_964347935.1 uncultured Nitrospiraceae bacterium
CGTGACAGTCGGCGACGAGACAGGCGATGAGCTTGTTAGACGAGTGAAGGCGCGCGTTGAGGACCTCAAGATCGGGCCCTATACCGACGCGCAGGCGGAGATGGGGCCCCTGGTGACGCCGCAACACCTGGAAAAGGTCAAGAGCTATGTCGATCTCGGCGTCAAAGAAGGCGCCGAGCTCGTCGTTGACGGGCGAAACTTCAAGGCGAAGGGCTACGAAAATGGTTGCTTCCTAGGTGGCTGCCTGTTTGACAAGGTGCGCCCGGAGATGCGCATCTACAAAGAGGAGATTTTCGGTCCGGTACTCGGTGTGGTGCGCGCCAAGGACTATGACGAAGCAGTCAAGCTGGTGAACGACCACGAGCTCGGCAATGGCGCGGCAATATTCACGCGCGACGGCGATTGTGCGCGTCACTTCACGAGCACGGTCAAGATCGGCATGGTCGGCGTGAACGTGCCGATTCCGGTGCCGGTGGCGTACCACAGCTTCGGGGGCTGGAAGCGCTCGCTGTTCGGCGATTTGTACATGCATGGTCCTGAAGGCGTGAAGTTTTTCACCAAGCTTAAGACCATCACCACACGTTGGCCCTCGGGCATCCGCTCGGGCGCCCAGTACCACTTCAAGGCCGGCGGCGAACACTAGAAAAAACTTTCAACGCAAAGACGCAGAGACACCACGTTTTTACTAAGTGCTTAGAAGAATCCTTTGCGCCTTTGCCTTGAGTAGTGCGGTTTAGTTGTCGGTGTCGAGGCGCAGGGTATCGATCAGACGCACGTTGCCAACCCGTGCCGCCACCAGTGCTTGGGCGCGCGACATGGGGTTGGCGGGCGGCAGTGGGCTCCAGGCCTGCGGGTCACGCAACTCGGCATATTCCAGGCGCACGCCGTCGGTCTGCAGTTCCTGCAGCATGGCGGCACGTAAGCGCGTCGGCTCTCGTTCGCCCCCGCGCCAGGCCGTGCGTGCAGCGAACAGCGCCCGCGCCAAGCAGGTCGCTCGCTCGCGGTCGCTTGCGGAAAGCAAGTAGTTCCGCGACGACCACGCAAGGCCGGAGGACTCACGCACCGTGGGGCAGACGACGATCTCGGGGTAACCGAGCGCGCGTGCCAGGTCTTTGACGACGAGGGTCTGTTGAAAGTCCTTTTCGCCGAAGTAGGCACGGCTCGCACCGACGGTCTTGAACAGCCGCTCGCATATGGTCGCCACCCCGGCGAAATGCCCCGGACGGGCTGCGCCCTCGACCCCCTCGGCACCCGGGCCGGGGTCGCGCTGGACGATCTGTTCGGGATTTTCGACCTCGGGGAAAAACTGCTCGAGCGTGCCGGTGAACGTCATGTCGCAGCCAGCTCCCTCGAGCATGTGTGCGTCTTTTTCGAAGTCGCGGGGATAGCTCGCAAGGTCGTTGCGGTCGTTGAACTGAAGCGGGTTGACAAAGATGCTGACGCAGCTCACGTTGTTTTCTGCCTGCGCGCGCCGCAGGAGCTCCATGTGGCCAGGATGCAACGCACCCATGGTCGGTACGAAGCCCAGTGTGCGCCCGGCCGCGCGCTGCTCCGCGCACCAGCGGCGCGCGCTGTCGGGGTCGGGTAAGCGCAACATCATCGCTATCAGGCTGCCATACGGGCGCACCCATTGTCCATCAGCGCGCTTGTCGAGCCATCGAGACTAGGCAGCGGGCCGGTAAATGCCAGACAATAGCCTTGCGACACGTAAGACTGGCTGGGCCGGCGAGGAGTACAACCATGGGTTGCTGTCACTATTACGAGTTTGTGGAGGGTCGGGAGTCCGTATTCGCCGTCGATCCGAGCGCTATTCGTTTCGGTCCTGGCGTCCTCGCCGAGATCGGATACGACGCGAAACGACTGGGGCTCACGCGCCTGGCACTGTACACCGACCCGAAGGTTTGTCAGCTTGAGGCGGTGGCCGTTGTTACCCGGTCGTTGCGTGAGGCAGGTATCGACGTGGCGATATACGACGAGGTCCACGTCGAACCGACGGATCAGTCGTTCATGGCCGCTTCAAAGTTTGCCAGTGAAGGAAATTTCGACGGCTATGTGTCCGTCGGTGGCGGTTCTGTCATGGACACTTGCAAGGCCGCCAACTTGTACGCGACCTATCCGGCTGACTTCATGACCTACGTGAATGCACCCATTGGCGAGGCGCGGCCGGTCCCGGGCCCGCTCAAGCCGCATATCGCCTGCCCGACCACATCCGGCACCGGCAGCGAATGTACCGGCATCGCCGTGTTCGATCTACTCGCCATGAAGTCGAAGACCGGCATCGCTCACCGCGCGTTGCGGCCCACGCTGAGCCTGATCGATCCGACGACGACTTACACGCTTCCAGCCAGCGTTGTGGCGGCAAGCGGCTTCGATGTATTGAGTCACGCACTCGAATCATATACGGCTATGCCGTACACGCAACGGCAAGCGCCAGGGCAACCGCAGTTGCGACCCATGAGTCAGGGCGCGAATCCCTTCAGTGATCTTGGTTGTGCAGAGGCGCTGCGACGTACGGGCCGGTACTTGGTGCGTGCGGTGGCGGATGCCGATGATCACGAGGCGCGGGACAGCATGATGTTTGCCGCCACGCTGGCTGGCATCGCCTTTGGCAACTCGGGGGTGCACATCCCTCACGGCATGTCTTATTCTGTGGCCGGTCTGGTGCGCGATTTTCGCCCCGCGGGTTACCCGCAGGAAGAACCCATCTGTCCTCACGGTATGTCGGTGATCGTAAACTCGCCGTCGGCCTTTCGCTTCACGGCCGCTGCGAGCCCGCAGCGCCACCTCGAGGGGGCTGCCTATCTCGGTGCCGATGTGCGCGACGTCAAGCCGCAAGAAGCGGGGGAGGCGCTGGCGGCCCACCTCATCCGAATGATGCAGCAAACGGACATGCCCAATGGCATCTCGGGCGTCGGTTACACTGAGCGGGACATCCCGGCGCTCGCTGAAGGCGCCATCGCCCAGGAGCGCCTGCTCAAGAACTCGCCCATCCCGGTGCAGAAAGAGGATCTGGAGACACTTTACCGCGGCGGATTATCGTATTGGTGACCGCTCGAGCGGGCGGGCGACGATCATCGGCGGCATCTTGGCCAGCCATGGGGCCAGGTTGCATAATGGCCATAATCGCGCCGTGGTGATATTTCTGGTGCGGGCGAAAGACTAACGGAGGATATCGCTGTGAATGTGAATGTCGCCACTTTGAAAGTCAGCAACGGATCATTATTTCGCGAGCAGTGCTACGTCGATGGCGCATGGGTGCAGGCGAAAGCCAAAGGCACCATCGACGTCACCAATCCGGCCGACGGCAGCGTGATTGGCACCGTACCGGCGATGGGTGTAGACGACACGCGCCGCGCGATCGCCGCCGCCGATGCCGCCTGGCCCGCCTGGCGCGCGCTCACGGGCAAGGAACGCGCGAACATCCTGCGCAAATGGTACGACCTTATGATGCGCAACCTGGAAGACCTGGCCGTGATGATGACGACCGAGCAGGGCAAGCCGCTGGCCGAGTCTCGCGGCGAAATCGCCTACGCGGCCTCCTTCATCGAGTGGTTCGCCGAGGAGGGTAAGCGGGTCTATGGCGATGTCATGTCGCATCCGCTACACGGCAAGCGCATTGTTGTCTTAAAGCAGCCTATCGGTGTGGTCGCCGCCATCACGCCGTGGAACTTTCCGGCGGCAATGATTACGCGCAAGTGCGGCCCGGCACTTGCCGCCGGGTGTACGGTCGTGTGTAAGCCTGCGTCACAGACGCCGTACACGGCGCTTGCGCTGGCCGAGCTGGCCGAGCAGGCCGGTATTCCCAGAGGTGTGTTCAATGTCATTACCGGACCGTCGGCGGAAATCGGCAAGGAGCTCACGACCAATCCTACCGTGCGCAAGCTTGGGTTCACCGGTTCGACTGAGGTGGGCAAGCTGCTAATGGCGCAGTGTGCGGGGACGGTGAAAAAGGTTTCGCTCGAGCTCGGCGGTAACGCGCCTTTCATCGTGTTCGACGACGCCGACCTCGATGCGGCAGTGGTTGGCGCCATGGCATCGAAGTACCGCAACACCGGTCAGACCTGCGTATGTGCCAACCGTGTGCTGGTGCAGGAAGGCGTTTACGATGCCTTTGCGGACAAGATGGCCCAGGCCGCCAATGCGCTGAAAGTTGGCAGTGGCCTGGAAGAGGGTGTGCAGCAGGGACCATTGATCGACATGCGCGCGGTGGAGAAAGTCGAGCAGCACATCGCCGATGCCACCCAGAAAGGGGCCAAAGTCGTGGCGGGCGGCTCGCGCCACGCGCTGGGCGGCACGTTCTTTCAGCCGACAGTGCTAACCAATGTCACTCCGAATATGGCAGTGGCCAATGAAGAGACCTTCGGCCCGGTGGCGCCGCTCTTTCGTTTCAAGGATGAAGCGGAGGCGATCCGGATGGCGAACGACACCGAGTTCGGGCTTGCGGCCTACTTTTACAGCCGCGACATCGGTCGGATCTGGCGCGTGGCCGAGGCGCTGGAATACGGCATTGTGGGCATCAACGAAGGCATTATCTCGAACGAGGTCGCCCCATTCGGCGGCATGAAGGAATCCGGCATCGGGCGTGAGGGCTCCAAGTATGGCATCGACGAGTTCCTCGAAATCAAGTACCTCTGCCTGGGCGGTATAGATCAATAATCGCACTGACTTACCACAGAGATCACAGAGCCCACAGAGAGAATTAATATCTTTTTCTCTGTGGTCTGTGTGCGCTCCGTGGTGAGATCAAGATAACAGCCAGTCGCGGACGATGGCGATCTGATCATGCGCCATCAGTGCCGGGGCATGACCCACGCCGGCAAGCTCCACCAATCGCATGGGCGGCCCGCGGCGTTGCATTTCCGCCGCTGTCTCAGCCAATAGCAAATCGGACTCAGCACCACGAATAACCAGCACCGGGCAGCGGATGCTGTCCCACGTTGTCCAAAGATCCAAGTCCTCGATCGGCTTCTCTTGAAGCGGCCGCCCAATAGCGGGGTCATAAGTCAGCCGGTAGTGACTGTCGGCATCCCGGCGCACGCTGTGCTGCGCGAGATGGGCCCATTGGGCGTCGGTCAGCGGGCCAAAGCCGGCATGGATCTCGCGCAGGTAGCGCTCGGCGTCATCTTTGTTCGCGAAGCCGGGATTGGTGCCGACGTAGCGAGCAATACGTTCGAGGGCCGTCTTCGGGACAAAGGGACCGATGTCATTAATCACCAGCCGCCGGATCGGCGAGTTAGGCTGGGCCGCGAGCAGCATGCCGATGATCCCGCCCATGGAGGTGCCGACCCAGTCGAGCTGATCAGTCTGCAACCAGGCGATGAGCGCGGCCATATTGCTGCAGTACGTCGAGTAATTGTAGTCGTCTTTCACCGCGAGCCAGTCGCTGCGCCCGCGACCCGGCGCGTCGGGGCACATCACTCGATACTGATCTTGTAGCGCTTGCGCCAGGAAATCGAAGTCGCGGCCATTGCGAGTCAGTCCATGCGCACAGATCAGCACGCGTTCGTTTTCTACTTCTCCCCACTCGACGAAGGCGAGACGGTGAAAGGCATGAGCACTGAGACACAATAGATTCCCGGTTGGCATCTTCTCGTTACTCGCTGTAACCAGTCGCTAATGAAATCAACAAAAAACCCGGCGGTCCACTGTAGACCGCCGGGTTCTATAGTCATCGACTGCAGCAAGGATCACATCTGTAGATAGTCGTACTTGCCGTCCTTCCAGATGTAGAAAACGTAACCGGGTGCGGTGACGTCACCCTTCTTATCGAAGCCGATGGTGCCCAGGACCGTCTGGAACTGGTTCCGGCGTAGCTCTTTGATTGTTTTCTTGGTATCAACGGCGCCGGCCTTGTTTATCGCTCCCACCCAGGCTTGAATCGCACCATAGGTGTAAAGCGTGTAGCCTTCGGGCTCATAGCCGCCATCGCGGAACTTCTTCACCACCGGTGCGGCAACCGGATTCTTGCGCGGATCTGGGCTGAAGGTCATCAGGGTGCCTTCACCTGCCTTCCCTGTGATCTTCCAATACTCGTCGGTCACTAACGCGTCACCCGAGACGAGCTGTACACCATAGCCCTGCTCGCGCGCCTGCCGGACCATCAGACCCGCTTCGGTGTGGTAGCCGCCGACATAAAACACGTCTACGCCTTCCGCCTTCATCTTTGAAACCAGCGCTGAGTAGTCCTTCTCGCCGGCGGTGTAGGCCTCGTACATGGCCTCCTTGACGCCGCGCTTGTTCAGCTGCTTCTTGGTCTCATCGGCCAGACCCTTGCCGTAGGCCGTCTTGTCGTGAAGGATGGCGACCTTCTTGCCCTTGTACTTATCTGCCATGAAGTTGCCGGCGACGATCCCTTGCTGGTCGTCACGTCCGCAGGTGCGGAACACGTTGGCGCCGCCTTCCTCCGTCAGTTTCGGGTTGGTCGAGGCCGGCGAGATCTGCAGTATGTTTTCCTCGGTGTAAACCTTGGACGCGGGGATCGATGAGCCCGAGCAGAAATGTCCGGCGACGAATTTGACACCCTGGCTGGCAAACTTGTTGGCGACGGCTACGGCCTGCTTCGGGTCGCAGGCGTCGTCGCCGACGGTCAGCTTGAGCTTCTTGCCCAGCACGCCCCCGGTCGCATTGATATCGGCCACCGCCATCTCGGCACCGCGTCGCATCTGCTCGCCGAAGGACGCGTATTGGCCGGTCATCGGCCCCGCGACGGCAATCAGGATCTCCTCAGCGGCGCGTACCGGGCTGGTGCCCAACAAGGCCAGGGTGACCCCAACCAGTAGACTTGTAACGAGTTTCTTCATGGATAAGTCCTCCTATCCTATTGATGGTAAAAGGCTTGTTGGTGAGTTTCAGTTGGAATGCTTTCCGTAGAAACGGGCGCGTAATGTAGCACAGCTATCGTTAGACGAAAACGAGTGCTGGGATTACGGGTTTAGGACGGGCGAGTCGGACCCTTGGGGCGCCAACCGAACAGGCCCGCGCTGTCGTACAACCACGGGTACTGGCTAACCATTTTTCGCGCCTGGCTCATGCGGTACGCAAACAAGGCGATCGCCGTCAGCACCGCGGTGTCGACCACGTAGCCACTCAAGGACAACAGCTCGCCCTCGAACAGGGCGAAGGTTAAGAAACGGTCGGCAAAACCGAGTAGGACCGAATATACGATGGCGTGCCACATCGGTTTCCAGGTGTTGGCCAACGCCTGACCGGTCATGAAGGCGGTGAAGCCCATAAGCGAGACAGTCACGCCGAGGAAGACACCCACGCTTGTGCCGAGAATTGATTCCATAGACTGTTCTAGTGCCCTCCCTCCAAGTAAGCCGCGCGGATTTCCTTGTTGGCCAATAGCTCGTGGCCCGTACCTGACATCATGATTTGACCGTTCGCCATCACGTAGCCGCGGTGCGCCAGACGCAGTGCATGGTAAGCGTTTTGCTCGACCAGGAACACAGTGACTTTCTGGCTTTGGTTTATTTCTTTGATCACAGCGAAAATCTGCTTTACCAGCAGCGGCGCCAGACCCAGTGAGGGTTCGTCCAGCAGCAACAGCCGCGGGCGGCTCATCAGGGCACGACCGATCGCCAGCATTTGTTGCTCGCCACCGGACAGCGTGCCGCCGCGCTGATCACGACGTTCCTTCAGGATCGGATAAAGCGTGAACACGCGCTCAAGGTCTTGGTCGAAGTATGTGGGGTCCGTAATGGAGGCGCCCATTTGCAGGTTTTCCATCACGGTCATGAAAGGGAAAATGCGCCGTCCCTCCGGAGATTGGGCGATACCCCGGCGTACAATTTCGTGCGTGCGTAGCCGGGTGATATCTTGGCCATCGAAAACGATCTGGCCTTTTGCTGCCTGCGGATTTCCGCAGATAGTCATGAGCAGCGTCGACTTGCCGGCGCCATTGGCGCCGATCAAGGCCACGACCTCGCCCTCTTTGACCTCGATATCGACGCCGCGCAGCGCCTCGATGTGGCCATAAAAGGTGTGAACTGCAGATAAGCTTAGCATCACAGTGCTCGCGAAAGCCCTAGCTTCCTTTCAGGTCCGCCGCGACGTCAGGCGGCAGCTCCTCGGCTTCCTCCTCGCCCAGATAGGCGCGGATGACGGTTGGATCGTTGCGCACAAATTCCGGCGTGCCATCGGAAATCTTGCGCCCGTAATCGAGCACCACGATGTAATCCGAAATACCCATAACGACGTCCATGTGATGCTCTATCAACAGGACGCCAATTTTCTCCTGCTTGCGAATCGAGAGCAGTAACTTATTAAGATCCGCCGACTCGCGCGGATTCAGGCCCGCTGCAGGCTCATCGAGGCATAACAACACGGGCTCGGTGCACATGGCGCGCGCGATTTCCAGACGTCGCTGCTCGCCGTAGGACAGATTGCCGGCATCCCAGTCGGCGCGCTTGGACAGTCCGATGCGCTCAAGCCAGTAACGCGCCAGCTCGACGGCCTGCTTCTCCGCGTGCTTGTACCTTTGCAGCCCGAGTAACCCGTACACGGTGTAACCGGAGGCGCGCATCAACTTGTTATGTTGAGCGACGATTAGATTCTCCAGCACCGACATCGCCGGAAACAAGCGGATATTCTGGAACGTGCGAGCGACGCCCGCATGCTGCGGAATATGAAAGCCCTCCATGCGCTCGAGCAGAAAATCACCCTCACGCGGGTGGTGCAATGTGAGTCGTCCAACGGTGGGCTTGTAGAAACCAGTGAGACAGTTGAAAACCGTGGTCTTGCCAGCACCGTTCGGACCGATAATGGCAGTGATTTCCCTGTCGGCGGCCTCGAAGGACACGTCGTCGATCGCCACCAAGCCACCAAAGCGCATGGTGAGATGCTCAACGGTCAAAAGCGGCGTGCCTGCGCTCATTTGTGTTCCTGTTGAGACTCGTCTTTGGCGTACATGCGGATGGTCGGCTCCCGATGCGCCAGCAACCCGCGCGGGCGCCACACCATGATGGCCACCATCGCTGCTCCAAACGCCAGCATTCGATACTGTTGCAGCTCGCGGAAGAACTCCGGCAGACCGATCAACAGGATCGCAGCGAACACCACGCCGATCTGACTACCCATGCCGCCGAGCACGACAATCGCCAGAATGATGGCCGACTCGATGAAGGTGAAGCTTTCCGGGCTGATAAAGCCTTGCCGGGTGGCGAAGAACGAACCGCCAAAGCCGGCGAACATGGCGCCGATGGCGAAAGCGGTAAGCTTGGTATTGCGCGGATTGATACCCAGGCTGCGGCAAGCGGTCTCATCCTCGCGCAATGCTTCCCAGGCCCGTCCCACTGGGAGTTTGCGGATGCGCAGGGTGAAGAGATTGGTCACGAGCCCGAGAATTAAGATTACGTAGTAAAGGAAAATAATGCGGTCGATCGGCGCATACTCGAGCCCGAAGAAACTGTGGAATGAATGCGTGCCTTCGTCCGGGTTGGCCGTAAACGGTAGGCCAAAGAAACTGGGGCGCGGTATGCCCGATATGCCGTCCGGCCCGTTGGTGAACTTGTACCAGTTGAGCAGAATGATCCGAATCATCTCGCCAAAACCCAGCGTGACGATGGCGAGATAGTCACCGCGCAGCCGCAATACGGGAAAACCAAGCAGGATGCCAGCAAAGGCGGCCATGATGCCGGCGAAAGGCAGGCAAATCCAGAAGCTTAGCTCAAAGTGTGTGGCCAACAGCGCGTAGCTGTATGCGCCGACCGCGTAGAACGCGACATACCCTAGATCCAGAAGCCCGGCGAGACCGACGACGATATTCAGCCCCCAGCCAAGCATGATGTAGGTCGCAACCAGGACCGCGATGTCGAGCAGGCGGCGGTCTGCGAAAGGTAGGAACGGCAGTATGATCGCGAACACTAACAACAGCGGACCAAGCAGCAGCGCCGCCTTCTGAACACCAGCGCCCATTCGATCCATAGTCTTTTCGCGCTCGGCAGTGCTTTTTGTAGAGGCTGCATGCCATAAGCCCCAGCCTGCTTGGCCAGCGAGAAGCAGCGCAAAGATCGTCAGCAGCCAGTTAACGACAATGCTGTCGAAGGGAAAATCTCGCCCCAGGCCAGCCACGGACATCGATAACTGCTCAGATAGAAGGGCTAGAAGCATGAGTATCGCGAAAGGCAGCGATCCGAGGAGCACGGGTAAAGGCCGGCGCTCTCGCAGCAGGATCAACGCGATCCGGCCAAAAAAGGCGATGATCGTGGCGGCGAATACATCGACGAAGCGCGTAACAATATCAAGACCGCCCGGCACATCTTCGGTCTTGAGACCCACCACCGCGACCGTCAGCGCAAACACGACGCCGGCGACCATGCCGGCCTCGCGCAGCAGAAAGCCATAGTCCAGTGCGCGGGGTCTAGATATGGTCTCGCTCGCGGTTGCCATGCATCAAACCTTTTCGATATCGGGCTTACCGAGCAGGCCAGTAGGACGGAAGATCAAGACCAACACCAAAATCGTATACGCCGCGACGTCCTTGTACTCAACGGTAAAGTAGGCCGACCAGAAGGCCTCGATCAGCCCGATCAGCAAGCCGCCGAGCATGGCCCCGGGAAGCGAGCCGATGCCTCCCAGCACCGCAGCCGTAAAGGCCTTGATACCGGCGAGAAAGCCGATGTAAAAATCGATCACACCGTAGTTCAACAGAAACATGAGCCCGGCGACCGCAGCCAGTGTGGCGCCGGTCACAAAAGTGAGCGAGATAGTGCGATCGACATCGATGCCGATCAATCCAGCCATGCCCAGGTCCTGTTGGCACGCGCGCTGCGCGCGACCAAAGGCGGTGCGATGGATAACCAGCGTGAATACGATCATCAACGTGATCGTCAGCACAATGATCAAGATCTGCAAATAACTGAGATTCACCACAAAATCGCCGCCGCGCAAAAACTTGAAGCTACCGGTAATGACCGGCTGCAGAGGTTTGACGCGTGCGCCTTGCAGGAGCTGCATATAATTTTGTAGAAAAATGGACATGCCGATGGCGGTAATCAGGGCGGCCAATCTTGGCGAGTGTCGCAAGGGACGGTAGGCGACGCGTTCCAGCGCCCACCCGTAGATCGAGGTCAACAGCATCGCCGTCAGCAACATGATGATTAGCGCCAAGGGCACCCAGCCAAGCCCAAGCAATCCCAGTACCAGAAAGGTGATGATGGAAATAAAGGCGCCGATCATGAAGATCTCGCCATGGGCGAAATTGATCATGCCTATGATGCCGTACACCATCGTGTAACCGATGGCGATCAGACCGTAGATCATTCCCAGCGTGGCGCCGTTGATGAGCTGCTGTAGAAAGTAACCCATGGATGCTCTCGCAGACGTTGCCGGCGCTCAGGACCACACTCACACCTACATAGGGCCATGTGCACGGGCCCGCCACCGACACAGTGCTTTTTGTTGTCAGGGCCTAAGCTTACACAGTTTCGCCGGCAAGCAGAACCGCCGGAAAGTCGGCAGGCATGAATTCGGGGTGCTGGGGCGGGCCTGCGAACTGTCGGCTACGCCGCCGGCGTGCGTGCCCGCAACAGGCGGTGGACTTCCCGCAGGGCAACCGACAGCATGGCGAAATCCACGGATTCACTGGCTTTTAACTCAGACATCAGGCCGGTGAAGTGATCGACGACTGCCTGGTTTGCGGCAACCCAGGAAGCCACGACGGTCTTCGCGCTGGCGTTGCGCCTGGCATTTTGTTGCAACACCTCGGCCGTCAGATGGCGTTGCTGAATGTGGAGATCATTGCGTAGTGCCGACTTGGCGAATGTGTGCCAGTGGTTTTGGGTTCGCAATCCGGCGATCTGCTGTCGTAACCATTCGAATTCCAAGCGGGCTGCGAGGGCAAAATAGACCGATGCGACATACGTAACATCGCGCCCGCCCATTCTCGCCACCTCGACGATGTCCAGCGCAGAGGACAGCGCGAACAGGCTGCCGACGCGCACCGCTACTGCCGGTGGCACGTCGTCGTGCGTGAGGTGTTTGGAGCGCCTTCTAAGCGTCAACCGATTCGCGGCGGCCAAGGGCTTGGGAAAGCTATCCGTCAGCTCGCGCACGCCGGCACGGAAATAGTCGACCGTCGCGGCAATATCGAGCGGGGGACGGCGGTTACGTAACAACCAGCGGGTGCCCCGCTCGACTAATCCAACCATATCACTCAACATCTCTAACTGAGTCCCTGCGACAACCTTGTTGTCGAGCGACTCGATGTCTGCCCACAGCTGGTCGATCTCGAAGATCTCCTGCACCGCCGTAAACGCGCGGGCGATATCCGCAGGGCTGGCACCGGTTTCCTCGCCCAGGCGAAAAGTAAAGTTCGGTCCGCCGCGATTGACCATGCTATTGGTGATGTGGGTGGAAATGATTTCGCGCTTGAGGCGATGCTCGTACATCTGCGCACAGAAGCGCGCTGCCAGGCGCTTGGGAAAGTGTCGCTTTAATCCCTCGGACAGAAAGGGATCTTCCGGGATGTTTGAAGATAACAGCTCTTCGTACAGCATCATCTTGCTGTAGGCCAGCAGCACGGCGATCTCTGGCCGGGTCAGGCTCTCCTGGGCAGCCAGCCGCTCGGCAATCAATCTGTTGCTGGGCAGAAACTCGCCTTCGCGGTCGAGCTTGGCTTTACGCTCGAGCTGGCGGATAAAACGCGCATGTTCGGATAGCAGGGCCGGTGCCTGCACTGCCACCATGCTGATCGCCTGTGTCTGGCCGTAATTATCGCCGAGCACGAGCTCGGCGACTTCGTCGGTCATGTGAGCGAGCAACTCATCGCGTTGCTTGCGGGTCATGTCACCGTCCATGACTAGCTTGTTCAGCAAGATCTTTATATTGACCTCATGGTCGGAGCAGTCCACACCTCCGGAGTTATCGATGAAATCTGTATAGATATGCCCTCCTTTGCGTGCGTACTCGATTCGTCCGAGCTGAGTCAGACCGAGGTTGCCGCCTTCGCCCACCACCCGACAGCTCAATTCGCGACCGTTCACGCGGACCGCGTCGTTCGCGCGGTCCCTTGCATCCGTGTGGGTCTCCGTTTCCGCTTTCACGAATGTGCCGATACCGCCGTTCCACAGCAAATCGACTGGCGCCTTCAACATTGCCTTGATCAGATCGTTCGGGCGCATACGCTTGGCATCGACGCGCAGCAGCTTCTGCACCTCGGCTGACAGCGGTATCGATTTGGCGCTGCGTGCAAACACGCCACCGCCCGCCGAGATAAGCTCCTGGTTATAGTCGAGCCAATTCGAGCCTGCTTTGTTAAACAGGCGCTGGCGCTCGGCATAGGAGATGGCGGGGTCGGGATCGGGGTCTAGAAAAATATGCTGATGATTGAAGGCCCCGACTAGCTTGATGTGCGTTGACAGCAGCATGCCGTTGCCGAATACGTCGCCGGCCATGTCGCCGATACCGATGACAGTGAAATCCGTGCTTTGTATGTCGATGCCGATCTCGCGGAAATGACGTTTAACGGATTCCCAAGCGCCGCGTGCCGTGATGCCCATCTTCTTGTGGTCGTAGCCGACCGAGCCCCCGGAGGCGAACGCGTCGCCCAGCCAGAATCCATACTCGTCGGCGATACCGTTGGCGATATCGGAGAAGGTCGCTGTCCCCTTATCCGCCGCCACGACCAGGTAGGGGTCATCCTCGTCGTAGCGCACGACATCTTTCGGTGCAATGACCGCGCCACCTTCCAGGTTGTCGGTAATATCGAGCATACCGCGGATAAGCGTGCTGTAGCAGGCAATGGCTTCTTGTACCCAAGCATCGCGCTGCCCCGTGGTCGGGGGGCGCTTAATGACGAAACCGCCTTTGGCGCCAACCGGTACAATGACGGCGTTCTTGACCATTTGCGCCTTCATCAGGCCGAGTATCTCGGTACGAAAGTCCTCCCGCCGATCGGACCAGCGTAGCCCGCCACGCGCGACTTTGCCGCCGCGCAGGTGGACACCCTCGGTGCGCGGCGAGTACACAAAGATTTCGAACATCGGCCGAGGCGACGGCATGTCGTCGATCTGCGCCGGGTCAAGCTTGAAAGACAGATACGCTTTGGGGCTGCCGTCTGCGGTCAGTTGGAAATAATTCGTGCGTAGGGTAGACCGCATGAGATTGAGAAAACTGCGTAAAATGCGATCCTCGTCGAGACTGGCAACGGCATCGATGGCTTCTTGGATTTTTTTTACCAATTGAGCCGTGGCTTCCTGTGTGGCCGGAGCTTCTTGCGGATCGAAGCGAATATAAAAATACTCTACAAGTAAGCGCACAATGCGCGGATTCTGTGCCAGCGTTTGCACCATGTAAGCGTGACTGAAGGGCACACGAATCTGTTGCAGGTATTTGCTGTAGGCCCGCAACATTACTGTCTCACGCCAGTTGAGGCCGGCACCAAGCACGAGGCGATTGAAGCCGTCATCATCCACCTCGCCGCGCCAGATCCGTGCGAACGCGTCTTGAAATGCCTCACCGACTTGGTCCGGATCTATTTCGAGTCCGTGTGCGTGCACCATGTTGAACTCGTGTATCCAGACCACGCCGTCATCGCGCGAGCTGATCTTATAAGGGCGTTCGGCATTTACCTTGAGCCCCATGTGTTCAACCAGCGGTAGCGCGTCGGAGGGTGGAATCGGCTTGCCGTGGGAGAATAGCTTCATGCGCACGCCGCCTTCGGCCTCAACCAGCGGGCGGTAAAAGGCAATGGCGAGTTGATTGGTTTTGCGCGCAAACTCCATGTGCTCGATGTCGAAGCCGGCGGTGCGGGCCGGGAAGTCCTCTCGGTAGCCGCCAGGAAAAGCGTCCCCATAAATGTGGAAAAGCGCAATGCCCTTTTCCTCGCCATTGCGCTCTATCAGGGCTTCGCGCAGGTTGTCCTGCCACGTACGCGCTGCTTCGATGATCTGCCCTTCGATGTCCTTGACGTCGTACTCGACCTGGCTAGCCGGGTCGGTGTAAACGAGAAAGTGGAGTCGTGCCAGCACCGACTCTGAGAACAAGGTGGTGAGCTCCACCCCGATGCCGTTAAAGGTATCCATCAAAATGCGCTGGATTCGCGTGCGCAGCTCGCGATTGTAGCGCTCGCGCGGGACATACACCTGACAGGAATAGAAGCGGCCGTAGGTATCGCGTCGCACGAACACACGGGTGCGTTGGCGTTCCTGCAGCTCAAGGATGCCTAAGGCAATGGTAAGCAGTTCCTCTTCCGCGATTTGAAATAGTGCATCGCGGGGGTAGGTATCGAGCACATTCTGCAACGACTTGCCGGCATGGCTCGTGCGGGGAAATCCAGAGCGCTCCATCACACGCTTTACCTTTTGGCGAAGCAATGGAATCTCGCGCGGGTTGCGATTGTATGCTTCCGAAGTGAAAAGTCCGAGAATGCAACGCTCCCCATTGACGCGTCCTTCGGCGTCGAAACGTTTCACCCCTATGAAATCCATATAAGCCGGCCGATGAATCGTCGCACGTGAGTTTGCCTTTGTGACCACCAGCAGCTGCTCCGAGCGACTGTACTCCTGTCTCTGTGTCGGAAGAACCGAAATATGTGAAGTGCCGGCGTCTTTCAATATGCCGAGTTCGCTACCGGGCATAAGTTGCAGTTCGTCAGGCCCCTCCGTGGCTATACGGTCATACTCGCAGTAGCCGAGGAAGGTAAAATGGTGATCCTCGACCCAACGGCAAAATGCTGCCGCTTCAGTGACCTCATCGGCATCGTAGGGTGGTGCGCCCTGTTCGAGATCGCCGACGATCTGGAGGACGCGTTCGCGCATAGGTTGCCAATCCTCGCAGGCGTGGCGCACATCGCTGAGTACGTGCTCAATGTCCACCGCAACTGTTTGTAGTAGCGCGGTGTCTGTTTGTCTGTCTACCTGGAACTGCATGAACGACTCGGCCATGCCGTGGTCTTTGACACCGGGAGGCAGGACTTCGACGAGCAAACCGTTGTCGTCGCGACGCACATGCGGGACCGGATGGATGGTGAGATGGATGGTGAGACCGTGGCGGTTGATCGCCATTGAAACCGAGTCCACCAGGAAAGGCATATCGTCGGTGACAATCTCGACGATGGTATGGGCAGACTGCCAGCCGTGTTTTTCGAACTGCGGGTTGTAAACCCGTATTTTTGATGTCCCCACGGCGCGCTCGCGGCCAAGCTGCCAATGCGCTATGGCCGCCCCGCGTAGATCGAGCAGGCTTTGCTTGTCCAGATCCTCTGGGGAGATCCATAGATAATACTGACGCAAGAAAGGTTCGAGTTGCCGGGCTTGATCTCTCGGCACGGTGGCGGTGGCCTCTGAGACCAGCCGTTCGATGAGTTCTTCGGCGCGCCCTTTAGGTTGCATGGACCCTGTGGTTCCGGCCGGGGGAGGTGAGGATGACCCTGGTATGACTCGGCATTGCTGTGGCGAAATTGGGCTGCTTTCAAATAATTATGGTGTCTGTGGGGGCAAAGGTCCACCGAGGCGCCGCGCGGGGCCAAGAGGAAGCGATGCGGCCGGTCCCGGTAGGCGGGCAACGAGCAAAAACGGGACTCATTGGCCGCCATTTTGTATCCTTAGCCTGCGGCGGATCGAGCGGCCGGCGCAAGGTGTTTGGCCGGGAGACAACTTGTGCATTCGACGATCGAGCAAACCTACAAGGCGCTCGGTGACGAGCATCGCCAGATCATGAGTCTGGTCGAGCGCATCGAGCAACATCGCACCCTCGTGCATTTGGTCCCCTTGCTCGAGGAGCTGCATGCGCTTTTGATTAACCACTTCGCGCGGGAACAGTTTCCGGGCGGCCTGTACGAATCGCTTGGCGCTTACGATCCGACCTACCACGATGAGTTGCGGGTGCTGGTGCAGGATCATTGTGTGATCCTGTCATCCATGCGCGGCGTGCTCGAGCGTGCACGGGTCGCGAGCGACGAGCAAGAGGCGGAGATCCTTGACGATGTGGCGGCAGTGATCAGCAGCCTGCACGAGCATGAGCACAAGGAGCACGCTTTGGCGGAAAAGCTATTGCGCCAATGACGTTAACAGCCCGATCCAGGCTCCGTTATTGAGAGGCTGCTTAGACTCGGAGGAAATACGGTGCCGGCGCCACTCTGGCAACCTTCCCGCGAACGCGTCGAACAAGCCAATATGACGGCGTTCATGCGGTCTGTGCATGAGCGCTGGAAGGCCGATGTTCCCGATTACGCGAGCCTCTATCTCTGGTCTATCGAGTATCCCGAGCACTTCTGGCAATCGCTTTGGTCGTTTACACAGCTCAAGGCAACGAGCCAAGGCGGTGTGGTGCTGGAAGATGGTGAGCAGATGCCGGGTGCACGATGGTTTGCGGATGCACGCCTGAATTTTGCCGAAAATCTCTTGCGGCAGCGGGATGATTCGGTTGCCGTGGTGTTCTGGGGCGAGGATCAGGTTAGACGCACCTTAACGCATCGCGCGCTTTATGATCAGGTGTCGCAGTTGGCGCAGGCGCTACGCGCGCAGGGCGTGGTCGCGGGGGATCGTGTGGTGGGCTATCTGCCAAACATGCCCGAGACCATCATCGCGATGCTTGCAACCGCATCGATCGGCGCGATTTGGTCGTCATGCTCGCCGGATTTCGGTACCCAAGGCGTGTTGGA
>CAYGAS010000037.1:0-4018 GCA_964347935.1 uncultured Nitrospiraceae bacterium
CATGCGCAGGGGAACCAGTACGAGGACCCGTCCTCACGGGGGGGACCGACCGGGGTCAAGGGCCCATCAGGGGACGAGGCCTCGAAACCCGGGGATGCGAAGCTCGGAAACCGTGATGCGCAGGGAAACCATTACGAGGACGAGTCCTCACAGGGGGGGCCGACCGGGGTCAAGGGCCCATCAGGGGACGAGGCCTCGAAACCCCGGGACGCGAAGCTCGGAAACCGTGATGCGAAGGTCGGAAACCATTACAAGAACCGAAAGAACTACCAGAAATAGAGAAACCTCAGCGACGACTGCGCCGGCGAGGAAGCAGGCCACCCGGCCGGACCGGACACGCACGCAAGCGATGCATAAGTCTGGGAAGATCCGTTCGAAACAGCCCTCGAGCCGTCGGTCTCCACGGGGCATCGTCTCGAAGCAGAGGCGCCAGCCGAGCGCTGTTTTCGAACAGCGCGCACCCAGAGCCGGGAAACGGGGTCACGGGAAAAGGGGTCGAATCTAATAATACAAACCCGGACTCCCTCACGGAGAGCCGGAAGATCCGACAACTCCAGCGGGTGATCCGACTGCCATTTGGCCGACACCCGTTGCGCTTCGTCGCCATCGCGTCGATCGAGACGATCACGTCCAGGGGGTTTCGGCACGGCGGAGAGATTTGTTACCATCCAGTTCTTCCAAGTTGAATGCTCCATCCACGCGAGCTGTACCTCTCTCGCTTGCCCGAATCGGGTCTCTTGCTCGTTTCTCTGGTTTGGCTGGTCTGAGCGCAATGCAGCCGCTTAACGACCCTGGAGGTCCTAATGAGTCAGGCAAAAGCAGGCGACACCGTACGCGTCCACTACACAGGGAAGCTCGACGACAATACCGAGTTCGACAGTTCTGCGGGACGCGATCCATTGGAATTCGCTCTCGGCAGCGGGCGGGTGATCCCGGGGCTTGATAAGGCCGTAGAGGGCATGGCGGTCGGTGAGACCAAGTCGGTGAGGATTTCAGCCGACGAAGCTTACGGCCCTCGCCGAGACGATCTGATTCAAGAAGTACCAAAAGACGCGTTGCCGCAAGACATCAGCCCGACTGTCGGTATGCCGCTACAGGCCCAGGGGCCGGACGGCCAGGTCATGAAATTGGTGGTGACAGCCGTCGCCGAGCAATCCTTTACCGTGGATGCGAATCACCCTCTTGCCGGCCACGCGCTCAACTTCGACATCGAACTGGTCGAAATCATCTAGTGACGCGGGATTCGCGGCTGCTCGACGTACCGGAGGTAAATAGGGTTAGACCGAGCTGTCACGGCCTCCACGAAGAGTTCAGGGAGTACGGCGGGTGCGGAGAAAACGACCTACTTAGGGCTCGCGTCCCGCGCCCCAAATTGCACGTCGAAACACAACGCACACAGCGACTTCCACCCGCGAATTCGACGTGAGAACAACAAAGCCGCGGCGGAAAAGTTGCTAACGGTTCGACTGACGAGCCGCTCGACCGGCAAGTAAGGAGCTAAGCGTGCACGCGGGCGTTCCCTTTCGTGTCGAGGTCCCCGACGAGACCCTGGCTCAGATCCGTGCCAAGGTCGCGGCGTTTCCGTGGCACGAGATGCCGGACGATGGTGGCTGGCAATACGGCACAAACCTCGACTACATGAAGGAGCTTTGCGCGTACTGGGTCGAGGAGTATGACTGGCGCAAGCACGAAGCCGCGATCAATCGTTTCTCCCACTTCAGCGTGCCGGTTGACGGCATCGACCTTCACTTCGTTCACGAGAAGGGCAGCGCCCCGGCGCCGATGCCTCTCATCATCAGTCACGGCTGGCCTGGGTCGATCGTCGAGTTCCTCAACGTCATCGAGCCGCTCGCCCATCCCGAGCGATTCGGCGGCAACGCCGAAGACGCCTTCGATGTGATTGCCCCATCGTTACCCGGGTTCGGCTTCTCCGGTCGCCCGCCGCGTCCTTACGGACCGCGCAAGATCGCCGGCGTGTTCGCCAAGCTCATGAGTGGCGTACTCGGCTACGACGGGTACCTTGCGCAAGGCGGCGATTGGGGTGGGGCGATTTCGACCTGGCTCGGGTTCGATCATGCGCCGGCCTGCCGGGCGATCCATATCAACATCATGATGATGCGGCACCCCGACGGGCCGCAGGGGCCGGAGGAGGAGGCCTGGGCGGTCCGCTTCGAGCGCGAGCAGGCGATGGAGCAGGGCTACCGGACGCAGCAGGCCACCAGGCCGCAGACCTTGAGTTACGCGATGATGGACAGCCCCGTCGGGGTGGCAGCGTGGATCATCGAGAAGTTCAATTCCTGGTCCGATACCGAAGGCGACGACATCGAGAGCG
The DNA here is from genome assembly GCA_964347935.1 of uncultured Nitrospiraceae bacterium. Taxonomy (GTDB): domain Bacteria; phylum Pseudomonadota; class Gammaproteobacteria; order Acidiferrobacterales; family SPGG2; genus SZUA-472. Next base: position 2,333 of record CAYGAS010000037.1, read on the forward strand.
CGCACGGCAAGGACACGCTGCTGACTAACATCATGGTCTACCTCGTGAGCCGCACCTTCAATACTGCGTCGTGGATCTACTATGGCCGGCGCGAGGAAGGCGGGCGCATATTGTCAGCGCAAGGCAAGCGCGTCGAAGTGCCGACGGCGGCGGCGCTGTTCCCAGCCGAGATGTTGGCGTGGCCCCCGCGATCCTACGTAGAGCGCCTTTATAACATCGCACGCTGGACCGAAATGCCGCGCGGCGGACACTTTGCGGCGCTCGAGGCGCCCGAGTTCCTGATCGAGGACGTCAGGGCATTCGCGCGCACGTTGCGCTAGCCGGCCTCGCGCCATAACGTTGTAGACCCTCGGTAGCCGGTTCGCATTCCAGCATATTAACGCGTCCCGTTATTATCTTTGTCGAAGATAGGTTCGTGCGTCGTTTCTGGAGCCTATATGCGAACTTTGTCCGATGTTTGTAGCCGCTTTGGGCTATATTTGCCGCCCCTCAGATATATTTTGGGCCTCATCGAAGTACTGCTATAGCCGGTGCTTTTTGGCTTATTTATGTTGCAGACCCTCAATGCGGATCGCCCAAATTTTGATTCGAATCAAAGAAAGACAAGTGTCGGTCGTGAAATATGTTACCGGGAAAACAACTGACGCAAGGGGGATACAATGAGAAAGCCTCTAATCAGCCTTATGGTTTTAGTATTGATCGGGTTGAGCAGTTCCGCTTTCGCGCAGGCCAATGAAGGATGGTATGTGGGCGTCAGCGCCGGGTCGACCAACCAAGTAGACGCCTGCGACGAAGTTGATGATCCGCCCTTTGTCGTATTTACGGGCAGTTGCGATGACACGGACACGGGCTGGAAGATCTTTGCCGGCAAGCAGTTCAACAAGAACTGGGGCCTGGAGCTCGGCTATGCGGACCTTGGTGTAGCGGAAGCGTCCGGGACGCTAACGGAGGCGCCTTCTCCTCCCGTCGCTGCTAGCGCTGACCGGGAGGCCAAAGCGGTTTATGTGGCCGGCACCGGCGCCATACCGTTTGGGAAGAGCCAAAAGTTTGCGCTTTTCGCCAAATTGGGAGCGGTTGGATGGGACGTAGACCTCGATGTGTCGATCCCGGCGCAGTCGGGCAGCGAAACGGGTGCCAGCGCCCTGCTCGGCTTCGGCGTCAAGTATGACTTTACGCAACGTATCGGCATACGTGGAGAGTGGGAGCGCTTCTTCGCGGTAGGCGATGACGAGGAAACCGGGCAGTCCGATGTGGATTTGATCACGATCGGGGTCGTTGTCTGGTTCTAAGGAGTACGTCGCGTTCAATATTGAGCCAGAGATTCACGGTGTCCCGCCCCGCGCTTCGCAGAAGCCGGGGCGCAAAGCGCCGCTACGAGCGACGTATGCAAAAGACGACATGCCCAGAGGGCCATCGTCACGGTAGCGCTATGTGCCCGTGGCGGCCGTCGCTACGAAGTTCAATGAAGATCAATAGAAAGGAATGCTGAATCTATATTCTGTTGCTGCTTCGTTTTGTTCATGTCTTTCGTGTTTAGTATCTTTGATCACTACCGCCCGGTCGGGTACTTGATAGTAGCGCTGTGGGCCCATCGCCTTCAGCATCGCCAATGTCAGTACTTCTTGGTCTACGTCACCTTCAGCGGATAATAAAGTCTGAATACGTCCCGACTCGATGCCCTTGGCT
>CAYGAS010000038.1:0-2930 GCA_964347935.1 uncultured Nitrospiraceae bacterium
GGCACATCTGCATTCAGCGGACGGCTCGGTGAGCGGGTGGCCACGCCACAGTGCACAGTCGTCGATGATGGCACTTTGCCGGATCGGCGGGGCTCGCTGAACGTGGATGACGAAGGTACCCCGACCCAGAAGACCGTACTGATTGAGAACGGCATCCTGGTGCAATACATGCAAGATATGCTCAATGCCCGCTTAATGGGCATGGCGCCGACGGGCAACGGCCGGCGCGAGTCCTACGCGCACGTACCGATGCCGCGCATGACGAACACTTACATGCTTGCGGGCAAGCATGACCCACAGGAAATTATCGCTTCGGTCGAGCGGGGTCTGTATGCCGTCAACTTCGGCGGCGGACAAGTCGATATAACCTCCGGAAAGTTCGTATTTTCGGCCAGCGAGGCCTACCTCATCGAGCAGGGTAAGGTGACACGGCCTGTCAAAGGGGCCACGCTGATCGGTAACGGTCCCGATGTGCTTACCCGGGTAAGCATGGTCGGCAACGATCTGCGCCTGGACACGGGTGTAGGCACCTGCGGTAAGGAAGGGCAGAGCGTACCGGTCGGGGTCGGCCAGCCGACACTGCGTATCGATGGGCTTACGGTAGGGGGTACGCAAGGTTGAAGAAGCACCAAGCGCCAGAGGGCAAGGTATGAGCACGCACCGAGATTTGACTATTGACGCCCACCTTCGGCCCGCGTCGCTGACGGCGATCGTTGAAGAGGTACTGGCGCAGGCGCGACGCGAAGGTGCGGATGCGGCCGAAGTGGCGGCAAGCATGGGCCAGGGGCTGTCGGTCACAGTCCGCTTGGGCGATGTCGAGACGGTCGAGCACAATCGCGACAAGCACGTAGGTTTGACTGTGTTTTTTGGCCAGCGCAGTGGTTCAGCCAGCACCTCCGACTTCAGCGACACGGCCATCAGGGACACGGTGCGGTCGGCGTGCTCCATAGCAAAATATACCGCGGCGGATGACTGTGCGGGACTGGCTGACGCCGACCGGTTGGCAAAAGAGATTCCCGATCTCGATCTCTACCATCCGTGGAATCCAGAGACAGCGCAGGCGATAGCGCTCGCACGCGCGTGTGAAGATGCTGCCCGAAGCGTTGATGCGCGTATCAAGAACTCCGAGGGAGCGACACTTTCGAGTCACGCCGGGGTGGAAGTGTACGGCAATACGCATGGTTTCGTCGGCGTGTTGCCCACCACCCGCCACAGCCTGAGCTGCAGCGTGATTGCTCAGGACGATGAGCGCATGCAGCGCGATTACTGGTACGCCACCGCGCGTGACCGCGCCGACCTGGAATCCCCGGAGGAGGTCGGTACTCGAGCCGCTCGGCGCGCGCTGCAGCGACTGGGGGCACGCAAGCTTGATACGCGCCAGGCGGCGGTAATCTATGAGGCCCCGGTGGCCACAAGCGTGCTGTCACATTTCATCGGTGCGATTCGAGGATCCAACCTCTACCGCGGTGCGTCGTTCCTCATTGATCATCTCGGCAAGCGCATTTTTCCGGACCATGTGCGTATTCACGAGCAGCCACATTTGAAAAAGGCGCTCGGCAGCGCGCCCTACGATGGCGAAGGCGTGGCGACGGTTGCCCATGACATCGTCAGCGACGGGGTGTTGCAAAGCTATGTGCTCGATTCCTACTCGGCACGCAAGCTTCACATGCATACGACAGGCAATGCCGGTGGCGTGCACAATCTGACGATTACGCCAGGCGACCGAGATTTAACCGGGTTGTTGCAGCAAGTTGGCACAGGATTGCTGGTCACGGAGCTCATCGGCTTCGGCGTCAACACCGTGACCGGCGATTACTCCCGTGGTGCCGCCGGCTTCTGGGTGGAGGGTGGCGAAGTCCAGTTTCCGGTTGAAGAGATCACCATAGCCGGCAATCTAAAGCAGATGTTCGCCGATTTGGTGGCTGTAGGGACTGATGTCGACACACGCGGGAACATACGCACGGGTTCCATCGTGATCGGCAACATGACGATAGCCGGCAACTAGGCAGCTACCTCCACGCGCGCGAACGGCGAATTCGCGGCCGTTACGCCCACGATTCTTAACTGATCGAATTGCCCTCATTGCCAATTAGGTGGCAAAAAGCTTAGCGCCTTTCTTGGTTCGCGCAGCTCGCCGCAGGCAACACCTTATGCTCGATGCTAGAATCGAGTCTTGTAAGGCCGGCACGCGACAGGTAGATAAATAATGACAACGACGCAAGCGCAGAAGCCCACGGATCAGCTCGAGACTACCCTCGCAGCGCTTGAGAGCGGCAACGTGGCGGAGCTCGAAACACAGCTGGCCGCGCTCCATCCTGCCGATATTGCTGACCTGCTCGAGGGGATCCCCCCGGAGCAGCGGCACCACCTGTGGCACAAAGTAGACCCAAAGCTTATGGGCGAGGTGCTGCTGGAAGTGCCCGCGGCAGTCCGCGCCGATCTGTTGAACGAGCTTGACCAGGCCTCGCTCATCACCGCCGTGCAGGCATTGGATACGGACGATATCGCCGATTTACTCCCCGACCTAACAGCGGAGGTCACGGCGGAGATCCTGTTTTTCATGGACAAACAGGAGCGCCAACGACTCGCTGCGGTATTGTCGTATCCTGAAGACACGGCCGGCGGTCTGATGAACGTCGATACGGTGACGGTGCGTGAGGACATTACGCTGCAAGTTGTGTTTCGCTACTTGCGATTGCGCGGCGAGCTACCGGAGCAGACAAGTACGATCTTTGTAGTAGACAAGATCCAACGGTTGGTCGGGGAGTTGCCGCTGGTGAAGCTACTCACGGCCGACCCGAAGCAACAGGTGAGGGAAGTCATGAATCAGCAGCCGATCAAGTTCCCCGCCATGACCTCTGACGGCGAGGTGGCTGCGGCGTTTGAAAACTACGACCTAGTAAGTGCCCCCGTGGTCGATGAGAACGACA
>CAYGAS010000039.1:0-8924 GCA_964347935.1 uncultured Nitrospiraceae bacterium
AGGCACGTCTAACTAGGTAAACAGGGAAAAAAATGAAAATCGTTCGCCTAATCGTCGGAATCCTGCTGATCCTCATCGGCAGTTTCACCAACGCTGGTTTTAATTTCAGCGTCGAGGCCGAGCGTGTCGGAATACCGATCGCAGTCGTTCCGTTTTCCTGGCAAGGAGCGGACAAGCCGGAGCATACAGTGTCTGACATCGTCACCATGGATCTCACACGCAGCGGGCGTTTCTTGGTCATTCCCAAGAAAAACCATCTGTCCTCGCCGCACACCAACGAACAGGTGGTGTTCAAGGATTGGCGGAACGCCAAAGCCGAGGCGTTGGTCATCGGTACCGTGCGCCAAACCCAGGACGGGCGCTACGAGGTGACGTTTCGCCTCTATGACGTCTTCCGCCAGCAGCAAGTCACGGGGTACCGCTATACGGTGGAGGCCAAGGTGCTGCGGAGGGTGGCGCACCAGGTGGCCGATATCATCTACGAGAAGCTCACCGGGGAGCGCGGTGCCTTCAACACCCGCATCGCCTATGTAATGCGGGAAGATACGGCGAGTGGGCCTATTTTTAAGCTGCAGGTGGCCGACTCTGACGGCCACAATTCCCATACGATCGTGAAATCGAAGGAGCCGATCATGTCGCCGGCGTGGTCGCCGGACGCGCGGCGCCTGGCCTACGTGTCGTTCGAAGGAAAGCGACCCAAGGTCTATATTCAGGTCGTGGCCGACGGACGTCGTGAGTCGATTGCCGATACTAGCGGTATCAATGGGGCGCCGGCGTGGTCGCCGGATGGTCGACGCGTGGCCCTGGCCTCGTCCAAGGACGGCAACCCCGAGATCTATATTCTCGATCTCGACACGCGACGATTGAAACGCCTTACCAACAACAGGGCGATTGATACCGAACCGACCTGGTCACCGGGCGGTGGGGAGATTGTTTTTACCTCGGACCGGTCTGGCGAGCGGCAGATCTACCGGATAAAAACCGATGGGACCAACCTTGAACGACTAACCTTCAAAGGCACCAGCAATTCACAAGCGTCCTATTCCCCTACTGGCGAGATGATTGCGCTCGTGACTGAACTCCAGAGCAAGCGTCATATAGGCGTGTTACGTCTTAAAGACAAGACTCTGCAGGTGGTGTCCAAAACACCGCTGGATAAAACACCGCGCTTTTCACCTAATGGTCGTATGATACTTTACGCTACGACCGTGAACCGTCGCGGCGTGCTGGTCGCAATATCTTCTGACGGGAGGGCACGGCAGTTGTTTAAGCTTGAGGAGGGCGATATAGCTGAGCCGGCATGGTCACCCTGGCGGTTGAGATAAAAGGGAAGGCGGCAGTGGAGACTTCGAATGTCCGCAACCCCTAGCGGTCATTCAAAAGTACCCCCCGTCGCTGATGTTGCAGATGTCGCAGGTCGTGGCGAGACAATTCAAGGAAAACCCCTCGTAACCGCTACGGCATCCGTAAGCGACCTGTAAGTTGCCACCCCACGCCACCGCGCTAGGATAAACACACGATGGCAACAGCAACAATCGGTGGTACGGCTTCCCCCATCAAGCATCTGATCAGCGTTCAGGGTGTGCTGACGCTCTTGGGGTTCGTAACCGGCGTCGCGGCGATTGTTCTTCCCTTTGGGTTTATTGTTCATTTTCCAGGTAAGGATTATGACGTAGGAGTGCTCCCCAGTCTGGCCAAACTGGTTAGGGGTTCAGAGCTAGAGCTGGAGTACCTTCTATGGCTTGTTGCCCACACGCCCCTTCTCCTGCTGTTACTGGGCGTCCCGATCGCTGCGGCCTATCTGCTATGGCTCCTCACGGGTGGACTCGCCCCCTGGGCGTGGCGCACCGGGTATGCCCTGGCGGTGTTGGCCAGCGTGACGCTACTGGCGGGGTTCGGGTTGTTGGTGTACGCCGAGTTTCAGGACGATGGAACCTTGCAGCTTCAATCTGTAGTGGCTGCGCTTTGCGGATTGATCGCATTGGCGCTGGGTGCGTGGCTCGTGAGGCGTAACCGACGCGCAGGTCTGCCGCATACACTCAATGCCCTGATCGCCGTGCAAGCGGTATACGTGGCCGATGCGCTAATCCTTCTCGTTGCGTTCATACCCCGCAACATCGAGGAGGACAAGGGCTCGTTCTCTATTGCGGGATGGCGAATCGGCGCATTGTTTGTGTTCCTCACCCTAGTGATATACGTGGTGCAGATGGCTCTCGGTAGCCTGCGGAAGGGGGGAACCGACAAGCGAGTAGGAGCGCCTACATGATCGCCCGCTCCATAACCAATAAATCCTTCATCCGAACGCATCCGGTGCAGACGGTGTTGACGGTCTTGGGATTGAACGGGGTGCTGCTCATCTTTTTGCCCTTCGCTGCTCGAAATAGAGAGGTCTACATACCTGCGGTGGTTTTTATCGAGGAGTTGCCGTTATCGCTCCCGCCGTTCGTCTTTTTTGGTGCGCTCTCCTGGTGGCTTGCGCCTTTCGTGCTTGTGCCCTCTGCTATTTCCGCAGGATACCTGCGCTGGTTACGCATAGGACAGCTTTCACGCGGAGAAGAAATTGCAGGCTATGTATTCGCCTTGTTGGCGGCATGTTCGATCGTTTTAGTTGAAATAGCGGATATGGTGCTCCGCTATCAGCCGGTAGAAATAGGTGATTTTTATGCTCTCATCATATTTGGCGCAGGAGCGCTGTTTGTAATCCAAAACGCCCGTAGTACGGTCTCGCCCGTGCCGAATTCACTAGTGGCGATGCAGGTCGCCTACCTGCCCTTCGCCATAGTTTGGATTCTTCTGGTGGTTATTGAAGATCCACGTCCGCTAGTTGGATGGTACCTTGCCGTCGTCACTGTGCTGGCCTATAGCGTTCAGATCGTCCTGGCCGCTGAGCGACCCTGGCAAACACTCATCTTCTTTGCTCCTTTGGCCCTCGCGTGGGGTTTGCTCATATGGGTAGCGTAATCGAGGGTCTTTCATGGCTCGACCGAGTGTAATCGGCGCATTCTTCGCAGGGATACTGGGTTTCGGCTATGTCTATGTCGGGCGAATCGCATTCGCGCTCGCGCTCGTGGCGATATCGATCGCATTATTCTTCATCGCCAGCTGGACGCGCTGGATCATGGACCCACAGCTGTTATATGGCCTTGCCGGTGTTTTGATCATGGTGGCCTTGTTAGGGATCATCCATCCTATGGTGATCGCGAGCAGATACGGGGACGCTCCACGCAAGGCGTACAATCGCTGGTGGTTCTATGTGATCTGGCTCGTGATCGTTGGTCTCGGTTCGGAAGTTCTGTTTGGAAACCGCGGCGCGATATTCGGGTACGAGGCCTTTCGCATTCCTTCTGCCTCGATGTCTCCAACTTTACAGCTTGGCGATGTCGTAATGGTGGACTCTTGGCGTTACAGGGACGCCGAGCCTGAACTAGGCGACGTCGTTGCCTATGTATCTGACGAATCGACCGGTACCATTCATGCGAAGCGCGTAGTGGGGTTACCTGGCGACCGTGTTGAGATAGTTGCGGGCGATCTTTTTCGTAACGGAGAGCGCGTATCGGAGCCCTACTTGAATGCATCGACGGAGTCAGAGCGGCTTTCAAGGGTCTATTTCCCGAACTTGGCCATTGCGCTTGGACGAGAACAGTATTTCGTGCTCGGTGATAACCGCGGGTATAGTCTAGACAGCAGGCACCACGGCCCGGTTCAGTTCTCTCAGATCGTGGGGCGCGTGGAGTTTATTTGGTTCTCAACAGCTGGCTTGGAGAGGTTTTCGTTAAGAGTCGCGGACGGCACCTAACAAAGGGATAGAGCTGACGTTCAGATCATGACCTGCGACCGGCAGCTCCTGGCCGATTGCAGCCAGTGGCTGGCGCAATATTCTGATCGTTTGAACGGCCGCTATCTGTAAATAAGCAGCCGGTCGAATTCCATTCGACTGGACACTGTCTGTCGGATCAGACAACGACTATCACAGCTTACCGCCCTCTCGGCAGGGCAGTCTTCACTTGTAAACTTTCTCCAGGTATGTCCTTACGCGCCTCTAAAGCCTTGCTACTCGCTACTTGATACTTGTTCGTCGCCTCTGACCCACCATATCGAACGATTGTTGGCCGGCATCGGGCGATCGCCCGCAAGCTGCAAGCCGTTGGCAGCAGCAAGCGCATTGGCTGCCTCGAAATCACGTATGCCGCTCGCCGGGTCGCGCACCTTGAGCCATCTATCGAACTCCTCGTTGCTCGGTTCCAACGGACGGTCGCGATAGCGATAGGGTCCGTAGACGAACAGAACGCCGCCGGGTCCGAGCACGCGCGCGACCCCGTTAAACAGTCGCTGCACGGCCGGCCAGGCCACAATGTGGATGGTGTTAATGCAGACTACGGCTTGCGCACTTTCGATGGGCCAGGTATCCGACCACAGATCGAGGATCCGCGGAGGAAGCAGATTCGCGGCCCGTACCTCGGCGGCCCAGGCATCTATGCTGGCCAGATTCTCAGCCAGATCGGTGGGCTGCCAGCGCAGATGCGGAAGATGCTTGGCAAAGTAGGCAGCGTGTTGACCGGTACCACTGCCGATTTCCAGCACCAACCCCTCGCGCGTCAAGACTTGGTTCAGTACAGCCAGAATCGGCGACTTGTTGCGCTCACAGGATTCCTGGTACTGCTTCATGGGGACGTCAGCAAGGCCAGATCACCTAGCTCTGGCTCGCGGCAATCTTTTCGCGCACCAGCTCCGCCACACGTATCGCCTCCAACCCCACGCGGCCATCGACCAGCGGCGGGCGCTGACCGCGCACAGAGTGCACGAAGTGCTCGAGCTCGACATCCAAGGGGGGGCGTGGCTGGATCTCAAGCTGTTCGCTCACGATCTGGGGGCGTTCGCCCTCACCGGCCGGCTTCGCCTGTACGACCTCGAGCTGCTGATCGATATAGTTCAGGCCATAGTAGCTGTTTTGGCCGAACACCCGGATACGGCGAAATTTCTTGTTTGACACGCGACTCGCGGTCACGTTTGCAACAGCACCATTCTCAAACACGAGGCGCGCATTGGCGATGTCGACATGCCGCGTCAGCACCGGTATCCCGACCGCTGCCACGTCTTCGATCTTCGCCTTAACCAGCGACATCGCGATGTCGATATCGTGGATCATGAGATCGGTGACCACATCCACGTCCGTGGCGCGATCCACGAACGGTCCCAAGCGGTGCACCTCGATGAATCTCGCGTTCTGCACCCGTTCCGCGAGCGCCATGACACCGGCATTAAAGCGTTCGAGATGGCCGATCTGCAAGATAACGCCGTCACGTTCGGCAAGCTCGACGAGCTTCAAGGCCTCTTCGTACGTAGGCGCAATCGGTTTCTCCAACAGCGTATGAATTCCGCGTTCCAGAAAAGGGCGTGCGACGGCCAAGTGAGCAAAGGTCGGTACGACAATGCTGACCGCATCGACCTTGTCGATCAGCTCGGTGGCATTTGTGTAGGCCGCGCAGCCATGAGCTTCCGCGACCGATTGCGCAGCCTGTGCGTCGATATCTGCTACGCCAATCAGCTCGACGTCCGGCATGTCGGCATAGATTCGCGCATGGAAACGGCCAAGGTAACCCACACCGATCACACCGACGCGCAACCGTCGTGCCTGCGCTGGCGACGATGCTGGAGATTGCGGGGATGAGCTCATCCGGGCCGACTATCTGAGTGTCATCGCGTCGTTTCCAAAACAGCTTTGTGGCGACAAACGCGCGACATTATACAACAGCAAAAGGATCCGAACTAAGTGACGTGGTCAGGGCGTCTGCCGGTAGACCTGGGAATGGATGAAAACGTCCAGCAGCCTCGCGTCCACTTTGCCTGCCTGTGCTTCCATTTGCAGAATGTCCAGCGCCTTCTCCGCCGACAGACTCGCCTTGTAGGGTCGATCGCGCGCTGTAAGCGCATCATAGATATCCGCGATCGTCATGATCTTCGATTGCACCGGGATCTCGCGCCCAGTCAGTCCCCGTGGATACCCGCTACCGTCAAGCTTTTCGTGGTGCGCGTAAGCAATCGCTGGCAACTGTGAGAGATTCTTGGTCCACGGGATTAGGCGCAAGAACTCATACGTATGGCGCACATGCGACTCAATTTTCGCCCGCTCCTCGATATCGAGATTGCCCTTGGTCAAGGTGAGCTGCGCGAATTCAAAAGACTGCAGCAGCGAAGTCTCCTCACCGTCCTCGCCGGGAAAAGTGTACTCGGCCACCGTATTGAGCTCTGCAGCAACCGTTTGTGGGGAAATATTCGGTTCATTCAAGCGCAAAACAGTGTGTAGAAATTCTTCCAGCCGTTTCCCTTCGCTCCCCAACATCTGCTCTATTTCTTGCAGGTGCTGAGCGAACTCCTCCGCACTCAGTGGTCCTTCGAGCTGCCGATTCACCAGCTTGCGATAGGCATCGCGTGCGATCGCGGCACTTGCATACTTGAAGCGCTGCCTGACGATCTCGAGTTGCGGCGAGTAAAGCTTTTTGGCCTTCACCAGCACGTCCTCAGGCACACCGACCTTACCAAAATCGTGCAACAGGGCTGCGTAGCGCAGCTCCAACATTTGATCGCGACTGAAAACGACCCTGCGCAGCCCGTGCTGGTCGGTGCGATCAACGGCCTGAGCAAGGCGCTCGCTGAAATCGGCGACGCGTTCAGAATGACCGGCGGTCGTGGGGTCGCGCGCCTCGATAGCCTGTACCGACGCCCGAATAAAGCCTTCGAACAGGCGTTCGATATCGCCGTAGAGAATACTGTTTTCCAAAGCGACACCGGCCTGCCCCGCGAGCGCCAAGGCCACCGCCCGGCTCTGATCGTCGAAAGACAGCACGTGCTGGACGACATCCTTCGGGGTTTTCAGTGTAACGTCTGCGCGATCCTTGCGGTTGATCAGTTGCAATACGCCTACGACCTCGTCACCCTTGTTCTTCAACGGCACGGTGAGCATGGAACGTGTGCGATAGCCGATACTGCTGTCCATTGCTGGCGAGAACCGGTACGGAGCCGACTCGGAAATGGCGTAGGCATCATCGACGACGACGACCTCGCCGGTGCGCGCGACGTATCCGGCAATACTGTAGTCGCCGACCAGGGTCTTCTGCGCGGTCGAACGCGCATCGGTGGAGAAGTTTTGCCAGAGACGAAAATATAACTTGCCACTTTCATCACGCGTGTAGATCGATGCGCCGTCAGCGTTGGTAAGCTCGCGGGCATGGGTCAGGACCAGACTCAGGAGGGTATCAAGATCTTTCTCCGAGGCCAGGGCGCGGCCGACCTCGAGTACATGCTCGAGCATCTCTGCCGCTCGGGAGTCTGCGCTGCGCTCAAGCAGCGCCAGACCCGATCTCAGTGTCGCGTAGACAGTATCCGGGGGGGCCGATGAATCGAGGACGCCGACGACGGTAGGATCTTCAAGCAAGCCATTGGCCAGCACGCCATCCGTTTCCTCGCGCCACAGGATGACGGCTAGCTTCGCCGCACTGGGTCCTGCACGTGCCTGGGCCAGCACTGACTCGGTTTCCTGCGGTGTCGCGACCACCAGCGTCTGCGCCGGCTCCTCGGCCACGCCATCGCTCGTAACAAGCGGTCCAGGAACAATTAGGGTCGAAAGTCGCTGCAACACCTCGGGGGCCAGCGCCACCCGAGGACTGACCAGCAGGCGCCTTTGGTTGTCAGACATGAAATCCCCGCCTTGAGGGCAGCCGCAGGCAACCGCCCGGCGCACCCAAGCCGATTGACACTACAGCACCCGTTCGTCCTTCGCAATACCTTCAGGATAGGCCAGGGAGGCAACCGTGTGTGCTGCAAGCCGCGAAGATCCCCCTCTGCTCTGCCGCAGGCGCCGGCGAGCGTGCCTGCATGCGCACTGCGGCCTTTAATCGAGGACGTGAGAGACCAGGCCGTCGGCCAGCTTGGGCTCGAACCAGGTCGACTTCGGCGGCATCACCCCGCCTGCATCGGCCACCCCCATGATATCGTTGACCGATGGCGGATAGAGCGCAAACGCTACCGCCATCTCGCCGCGGTCGACGCGCCGTTCAAGCTCAGCCAATCCTCGCGCCCCGCCTACAAAATCGAGCCGCTTGTCCGCCGTTGGATCCGTAATACCCAATATTGGCGCCAATACCGCCTGTGCCAGCAAATGGGCATCCAACGATGCCAGGCGCTCCTGCGGTCGAGACTCTGTTTTGATGCGCATGCTGTACCACTGGCCCGGGAGATAGACGCCAAACTCACCCGCGCGTGCGGGCTTTGACGCGCGCGGCGCTGGCTCGACGATAAATTCACGGCGAAGGTCGTCGATAAACTGCGCAGTTGTTCGACCGTTCAAATCGCTAACGACACGATTGTATTCGAGCAGCTGCATTTCATCGGCCGGAAAAATCACGCCGAGAAAATACTCGTAACCGCGCTCACCGCTTTGACCACCATCTGTCGCGCGGCGTTCGGCAGCCACCTGTGCGGCGGCAGCGGTGCGATGATGGCCATCAGCGATATACAGCGCACCTACGCGTTCGACCGTCGCCGTCAGTGTTTTCACCAACGAATGTTCGCTGACGACCCAAAGACTGTGGTGGACCCCGCCATCCATGGCAACCTCTATATCAGGCCGGGCTGCGATCGCCTGCTCAATCAACAAGTCGATGTCGCTGCTGCGACGGTAGAACATGGCCACCGGACCCGTGTGGGCATTGATGGTGGATATCTGGTGGGCGCGGTCATTAACCTTGTGCGCTTGGGTCAGCTCATGCTTGCGGATGCGGTTGCATTCATAGGCCGCCACCGAGGCAGCGACCACCAACCCCGTCTGCTGGTGCGTCCCCATGCGTAGACGATAGACGTAGTACCCGGGCGCCGGGTCATAGCGCAACACGCCAGCGTTGATCATGCGCGCGAGATTCTGTTTGGCC
>CAYGAS010000040.1:0-3635 GCA_964347935.1 uncultured Nitrospiraceae bacterium
CGTTCTCAAAATCGATGCGGATGTCCAGATCTTCGAGGAAGCCTAATGCGTCTCGGTCCGTGGTCCAGTTCTCCAAGCCCTGCATGTCACGCCCGAACCGATGTCCGACCTCGTGGTACATCTCGTGCAGGACTACGGATCGCCCCGCGCGGGCCAGTGTGATCGCCGCTGCCAACCCCGCAGGACCCGCGCCGACGACTTGGATAGGCATAACAGTGCTGTTGGGCACCCTGGACCCTTGCGAAGTCTTGCTCGCCTGAGATGCTGTCCCTGGTGCAAGCATGTTGATTTCAAGAACAAGTGTTGCGACTGTTTACCAAAACGCAGCTTAGCACCTACGTGTTGCTAACCGTCAACTTGAGACCTGTATGTCCACGAGCTCAGCGGTCGGGCGCCATGACGCCTTGTATGGGTTGCCGTTGGTGAGCGTGCCTTAGCGCTGACCAGACGGCTATGCCACGCTCGACGGTTCGACACTGCACTCGGACAGACGCCGTCACTAGCCTATACCGCTAAATTCGATCAGATAGCATATCGACTTACTATCCGGTGCTCGATCGGATATGTTTTCCCATCGTTCCAAGGCCCGTTCCATGCGCCTTTGCAAACAGGCAACTTCTTCCAGCTTGCGTTTGTTCTCCTGTATGCGGCGCCTCAAGATCTCTCCCGCCTTTGTGCTGGTGCACTTTCCTCGAGCGGCCGCTTCTAATAGCTGCGTGATCTCGTGCGGCGAGTAACCGAGACTCTGAGCCCTGCGGACAAAGCGCATCCGCAACCTATCCGATGCCGAAACTGGAACGTAGTCGTTGCCTCTGTCACTAGCAAGCGGTAATAAGCCGATGCGGTTGTAATAACGGGGGATATAGGGAACTACACGCGCCCCTTTCGTGACCTTTGTTAGCGTTGACATCTTCTTTCTCCCATCGACTGCACCAGGTACGTGTTACCTGAGCATGTGACTCCGATCAGTCAAGCCTCGCTGCAAGAAGAGCGTCAGTCGCGCACACCTCAATGCCACCCAACATAACGCAAGGGTTAGCAGTTAAAGCTGCAGCGAGTGTAATGAGTAACGAGCTGAACGGAGAGTGATCAGATCAGAAGGCGCTTGTAGCGTACGTACAAATTTCGTGGAGGAGGCGAAAACAACGCCGGCAGTCGCACGACGGCATGGTGAGCCGTTCCACCGGTATTCAAGGTTGATACCGCGAGTACACGGGTATCGGGCTTCGGTGGACGATTGTTCGCGCTAGTCAATACCGCTTGCGCTAGCTCGTGTCCAGTGCCAGTCCGTGGTAAGCAGATCCGACACGTGTCTCCTGTAGTCCCGCTTGAGACGTGGGTCGCAGGCCCACGATGGCCCACCGGTAGCGGATCGGTGATATTGCCTAACCACTCGGCGCCTGGCCGATAAGCAAGTACTGGTAAAAAAACGAACAAAACAAACCGTCTTGCTAGCTGGCGTTTCCCTACCTTTACGTGACTAGCGTCTCTCACCTTACTTTCCCGTTGCCCATGTGATCCAGAATCGAGAGTCAATCTCCAAATTCGACAGCCCGGCCACGCAAAAGATCCGTAGCATTCGCCCCTAGGCCATGAAAGTCGGCATGCGGGCACCCTCGCACAGCCGCGCGCGGTGGACGGAGGGCCGCCGGGGTTGCCGACCCGCTGGGTAGGGTTTGACCGATCTGCTACTGCGGACACGGCTCGTGCCGACGTCGTAACACGCAGAGCAACATTCACTCGAGCGACCAGCGAAAGATGCGTTTATCTACACCGCCGACGTCGTGGATGTGCAACGCCAAAAAGGTCGGTGCATCGGCGAGCGGTTTGAATCGTAGTACACCTTTGCGGTGATGGCCGCCCGGTGGATCACCTTCCCAACTCAGCGGGCTGTGCGGCTTGCCTTTTGAGTCGATCAATACCGAGACGCTTTGCAAATCCTGGTTCAGCTCGACCGTGTGGGTACTGAGCGTGATCTCGAAGTCCCAGGAGCCCGCCCCAGCGGATATGGTCTTGGGTTTGACGCTGACAGTCACGCCGCCCTCGCTATTTTTCTGCACCGCCAGATCACGCGTCGCGCTCGCCGTCGCTGCCGTCGCCTTGCCAGCGGCGACCGCATCGGTCAGCCGGCTAGCCGTGCACAGAACAACGACCGCCGTGCTGACAGCGAGAGCGATCAACACCAGTGTTTTGTCTTTCATGAATGTTTACACCATTTGTGCCATATGTCTTGATGCCTGCACGACCTTACGGCCGATATAAAAGATACCTCCGAGGTTAAATGCCAACCCCAGCCAGAACAGCTCGACTTGATATTGCGCCACCAGTGCGACGATTCCCGTGGCGCCGAGCACGGGTAAGACGTTGGCCAAGTAATGCGTGCAGCAGGAGATCATCGCTGCCGTGGACGTGCCGCCGGAGACCGCCGCGACCTTGCCGGCAGCATCTTCATGACGAGTAACGTGTCTTAGATGGGAATAAAGTCCTATCTGTATGCCGAAGCCCCCTGCCAGGGCAACCACGAAATACCAGAACGCTGTGAACTGCTCGAGCGTAAAGCTCCAACCGCCAACCAATGTTAATACGCCAAAATAAACACCGACCAACAGGACAAACCCAAGAATGCCCGCGACCACTGCGTTCAAGGTCACATTATCAAAGCCCATAGTTTATAGTCCCTCCGGTTGGTTTGCCTTTATGCGCACTGAGCGCCCCGCGACGGCTCAAACGCTGACATCAACAACAGTCCACAAACATTGATCTGCACAAACAACCTGCGCACAGATGACCATGCATCTGGACACGTCCAGGGCGCACAAAGCCAAAGTCATCCACAAACTGGAGTACTTTTGACTGTCGCGAGTAATCGGTTCATTTTATATCCGCCGCCTGCTGTTCGCGGCGCACATAGGCGATGATGTGACCGGTCTGTTCGGGGGTCAACCCGTCAATTGGCGCCATATCCCCAAAAGACCAATGGTGCTGCCGAACGCCGCTCTTCACAGCAAGATGAAACGCCAGATCAGCATGATGACCGGGGCGGTAGATTATATGGAGCAGCGGCGGACCCTTGTCCGTACCGCGGCCAGTCTGACCATGGCACATCACACAACTAGCCTGAAACAGCTTCTCGCCCTGTGCAGCATCGGCGACGAAATCGGACCCGGGAAGGTGAAACGCCTCGCGCGACCCCTTCGACCCAGAGCGCTCACACCCTGGCAGCACAAAGGCTATCAGCAGCACAGCCAGTGAAGTCAAAAAGGCCCTGTTTGTGAACCAGCCTCGTACAGACAACGAACTCGCCCACCCCATTCTCGCAAATGCCGATGATAGCAATGTCTGTCCTCCCTACCCTGTGGTCTCCTCCTCCACGCCGACCCCGACGCGGTTGTCGCTGATGAAGCGGTTTGGCGGCACGACAAGGTTTGTGGGTGCCGGGACGTTCTTGAAAACCCGCCCCGCCAGATCGAACATCGAGCCGTGGCACGGACAGAAAAATCCGCCGGGCCAGTCTTCGCCGAGCCCCGATGCCGGGCCTGCGGCCAGTCGTGCCAACGGCACACAGCCAAGATGCGTGCAGACACCGATCAATACCAGCGTCTCCGGTTTGATCGACCGATACAGGCTTGTGGCGT
>CAYGAS010000041.1:0-2205 GCA_964347935.1 uncultured Nitrospiraceae bacterium
CGACGCCGACCGACGCTGCCGCAATGGGCGCGCTCGGCGCGCTGGTCCTCACCATCGTTTACCGCCGGCTGACCTGGACACACCTGAAAGAAGCGGTCTTTGCCACCATAGTCACGTCGAGCATGATCCTGCTCCTGGTGGCGGCGTCCAACTTCTACGGCGCCGTGTTCGCGCGCCTCGGAACCGCCACCATGATAGCCGAGACGTTATTGGGGCTGCCGTTTCCCCCGACCCTGATTCTCATCCTGATCCTCGGCTTGATCTTCCTTCTCGGATGGCCGCTGGAATGGGTACCGATCGTTCTCATCGTCATTCCGATCTTCATGCCGCTGATCACCGAGCTGCAGATCGATCTGGTCTGGTTCTGCACGCTTGTCGCTATCTGTTTGCAGACGGCTTGGCTGTCGCCGCCGGTGGCACTATCGGCCTATTACATCAAGGGCGTGGTCCCAGACTGGGATCTCAAGGACATCTACCTCGGCATGATGCAGTTCATGGTCATCCAACTGATCGGGTTGTTGATCGTGTTGTTCGTGCCCGCGGTGGCGCTGTGGCTGCCAGGCGTGCTGTTCAGATAGGCCGACTGTGCGGTGATTTGACGATGCGAGCCATTCAGGTTCCGGATTACGGCGAATCGGCGACGATGAAAACCTGGTGCCGAGTTCCGTTGACGGAAGAACCACCATTCGCGGGGTGTTTACATGAAACCTATCTTGGAGCTTGCCGCTGACCTGGCCTCGGGCCGGGCAACCAGCCAGCGGCTAGTCGAGGAGGCGTTGGCACGGATCGAAGATCCGAACGGTGAAGGTGGTCGCGTGTTCCTCGCCGTGCATGCAGAGGCCGCGCGCACCGCTGCCGAGGCGAGTGACCGCTTGCGCGCCGTGGGGATCGTGCCTTCGCCGATCGCAGGTCTGCCGATTTCGCTGAAGGATCTGTTCGATGAGGCCGGCCACATCACTCGCGCGGGGTCGAGGACACGCGAAGACGCTCCACCGGCAGCAAGGGACTCGGTCGTTGCGGCACGCTTCCGCGCAGCCGGCGCGGTGATCATCGGCCGCACCAACCTGACCGAGTTCGCCTATTCCGGCATCGGCATCAACCCCCATTTCGGCACCCCCCGCAATCCCTGGGATCGTACGACCGGTCGCATCCCAGGTGGGTCCTCTGCGGGGGCGGTGGTGTCGGTGACCGATGGCATGGCAGCCGCCGCCATCGGCACCGACACCGGTGGCTCGGTGCGGATCCCAGCCGCGCTTTGCGGTCTCACCAGCCTCAAGACCACGGCTGGGCGCATCCCGCTCGACGGCTGCTTTGCGCTCTCGCAGACGTTCGACTCGGCGGGCCCGCTCGCGCCGACGGTCACGTGCTGCGCTATCCTGGATCGAGTCATGCGCGGGGTCGCGCCCGACATCCCCATGCCGCTACCGATCGCAGGCTTGCGCCTTGCTGTTGCCAAAACGTTGGTGATGGAGGGGGCCGACGACCACGTTTCTTCCTGCTATGCGGCGGCACTCGCGAAATTAGCGAACGCCGGCGCGAAGCTGACGGACATCGCTTTCACCGAGTTGGGCGAGATCCCGGCCGTCAACAAATACGGCGGCATCCAGGGTGCCGAGGCCTGGGCGAATCATCGCCGCACACTCGAGACCAAAGGTGATCTGGTCGACCCGCGGGTTCGGGCACTCATCGAGCGGGGTCAGCAGCTGAGCGCGGCGGACTACCTCGATGCTCAAAACGCCCGCGCCGATATCATCGCCCGCGCCAACGGGGTGACCGCACCGTTCGACGCGGTCCTGATGCCAACGGTGGCTTGCATCGCGCCCAAGCTCGACGAGATCGTGGCTTCAGACGATCTCTACGAAGAGATGAATCCGTTCATCCGGCGTAACACCATGCTGGGCAATTTCCTCGACCGCTGCGCGCTCTCGATACCGATGCACGAACCGGGCGAGGCGCCGGCGGGGCTCATGGTCATGGGCGAAACCGGCGCCGACGACCGCTTAGTGCGCATCGGTCTTGCCATCGAGGCCGTGTTGGGCGCAAAGAGAAGTCACAATCGTGACGAAGGAACGTCAACGGGCCGTTGCAAGGATTAAAAGCGAGACAATTCCAGACCCAGGCGTTCATGGTCGAACATCCACCCACCCGTGTCCTTATAGGGATAGATAGCCCTAATCGCGTTCATTGACTCGTCTTTGTCCAAAC
>CAYGAS010000042.1:0-10160 GCA_964347935.1 uncultured Nitrospiraceae bacterium
CGGCGTACGCTAATCGATGCCGCAGAGCCTGTTGTTGCTCTCGATGAGCCCAAGATTAGGAAACCACACCGCAAACAGAAAGGCCGTGATCGCCAGCAGTCCGGTGAGCGCCAGGTAGGAGAAATGCGCGAACACCTGTGCCAGGGCGGCCCGCGTATTTCTTAGGTGATTTCTCACGAATCATTTTTCCTTGAGCGCTAGGTCAACCAGCCGTTTGACCGCTTCATAGGGTTGCGCGCCTGAAAGCGGATAGCGCTCGCCGTTCTTGGACACAACGATGCTCCACGGCGTGCCGCGTCCGCCGGAGGCGGTGGCGCTTTGGAGATCTTCCTCGATATGTTGGTCGTATTTCCCGCTGTCGAGACACGCCATGAACTGTGATTCATCCAGGCCGATTTCCCGCGCGATCTGCGGCAGCACGACGTCAATGTCGGTGCGGTTGTTCGACGGCGTCAGCTCAAAGAATCGATCCGCGAATTTCCAGAATGCCTCATTGCCGCCGAGCTCGTTGGCACACTCTGACGCGACCGCTTCCCTGCGCGCCTTAACGGGATGGAGCTGATCGATCGGGAAGTGACGATAGACCCAGTTCACCTTGCCATCGGACTCATCCACTAACCGCTTGACAGTTGAGTGAAAGCGCTTGCAAAACGGACACTCGAAATCGGAGTACTCGATCAGCGTCACCGGCGCACCAGGATTGCCGTAGAGGTGGTCGTTCTTGTTCGGCGCCGGCGCCTTGCGTGCAAGCTGGCGGGGTCGTTCTTGGTCGGCCTCGCGCTGTTTGTCGATGAAGGCGACAATGCCGCGCTCGACCCGGGCGTTGAACTCCTTATCGGAGATCGTGCCCGCTACCTTGTCTACGCGCTCATCAATGAGCTCAATGACCTTGGCTTCGTCGAGCGGGCGAGGCACGGCCGCCCCGGGTGCGGGCGGCGTTGGTGCGCTAGCGATCGAGCTGGCAAGTCGTTCTTCGATCAGCTGTTGCACGCGCGCCTCATCCAAGCGATCGGTCGGTCGTAACGCGAAATAAAGCGCGATCGCGGCGACGGCGATGGCCAAGAGCGCGACCGCCAAGGTGACTTTGTAAGTGCTGTCCGGTTTCATCTAGCGTCCTCTATGTTCTTAGCCGCCGCGATTTGGCTTGACGACCACGGTAAACTTGATTCGCACGTCCTCTTCGTCGGGATCATCGGAGGCGATGAAAACGAAGCGCTCCATTAGGCCTAGATCCGTTTCGTGGGCACCCGAATTGTACTCGACGCGCAGGCGGGCTTCGCCGCCGGGTGGAATGGTCATGGACGACAACTTCGCAGTGGTGCACCCGCACGAGGTGCTGACCGCCTCCACAGTTAGTGGACTGTCGCCCAGATTGCGCACCGGGATGTCGGCCCTGGCCCGTTCTCCCTTGACAACACTGCCCCAATCAAACGCGGGCGGCACATCTATGTCGGGGGAGGGTGACGTGCAGGCTGCCAGCAACGAGCCCGCCACCAGCAGGAATGGTACTGCTTTTCGTATCGTCAACTGCCTCAACTCCAGCCGACGGCAGCGCGAACCCAAATCTCAGCTTTGGGATAACGGGGATCATTGTTTTCAATGATCAGTCCTCGCTGCACGCGCTTCCCGCGCGTGTCGTGGAAACCGGTATCGAAGGTGAGCGTGACCTCGGCTGTTTTCCCCGGCGGGATTACCCTTGCTGTCAAGTGAGCAGTGGTACACCCGCAAGTGGTGTACGCTCGGCTGATGGCGAGCGGCGCATCGCCCGTGTTGCGGGCGACGAACCGACGCTTGAGAATGGCGGACGCGCCGACGCGGCCAAAATCATAGACGTTATCCGGCACCTCGATGTTCGGCTGCGGCTCGTTGCGCGGCAAGAACGGGATCCGCGGCCCGGGTCTCATTTCGTGCACGGCATGGATCGGTTGGCCGTGGACCACGTCTTCCGACGTATACGCATACAGGCGTTTCTCCTGGTCACCGAGGGAAAGGTAAGTGATGCCTGCCACCAATAGCAAGACGGCTATGCTTGATATAAAAAGCGCCCGTTTTTTTCTGCGTGGCCAAGAAGCAGCGCGTTCTTGACGGGATTTCGAGGTGGTGCGCTTTCGGCGTGATTTCTCACCCATGGCTAATATCCTCATATCGATTGAGCGGTTCTCGCATCAGTGCTTTTGCCCTCCTGCTCAGTCGATCACCCACAGCAACATAATCGCGCCCAGTCCCACCATGACTACGCCGTACCACAACCTCACGTTGAGGGCGTGTACGCGTTCCCACTGCGCCCAGGCTTTAGCCGTGGTCCGATTTCCCGCCGCCAACACAATGGCGGCCAGCGGCAGAATGAACATCACGTTATATAGGGCCAAATAGGTGATACCCCAGGCAAGGGTGGTCTTGGCATTCAAAAGAGTAATCACGGCTACGTAGATACCCCCGGAGCAGGGCAAGGTGCACAACCCGACCAGAATGCCCGCGGCAGCCGTCGTCGGCACGGCCGCCTGCCGAATCAACTGTTTTGCGCGCTCCCCGGCAATGGCGGGCATGTGTAATTTAATGGGAAATCGCGGGAAGGCGTATTCGATCAGATTGATGGTCCCAAGTCCTATCAACAGCCAGGATCCGGCGCGGGCCACGAAATGGGGATCACTGGAGACGCGCACTGCTCGAAGAAAACCCAATCCGATCGCGAAGTACACGAGGAAGATCATGCCGATGAAGACGGCGCTGAGCAGCAGGATGTGGGAGCGCGACTTGCGCAGGGTGAAAAGAAGGGCAAGCAACAACAGAATGACTGCGAAAGCGCACGGGTTCACAGAGTCGAGCAGGCCGGTTACGACAACTGCCGGCAACAACTGAGCCAGATTCGCTTGCCCTACCGGTGGCGGTCCGGTCGCATTGAGTGCCTGTGTCAGGGCCTCATCGAAATCGGTGTCGATCGGGAAGGTTTGCACTTCGCCGGCCCAGGCCCACAGGCGATACTCGGTTGGTTCACCATGCATCTTGGGTTGCCATAGCACCAAGCGCGGCGGTCGATCGGGCGAGGTGAGAGCGGCGTCCAGGAGCTTTGCCGGAACGTGGCCCAGGACGACCAGCGTGCCGCTCTTTGTCGGTACGAAAGCGTAGAGCGAGTCGGCCAGCGCGCGTGGTAGTCCCACGGAATCAGCCATATCAAGCAATAGCTGCCGTTCGTCAGGCACGGTGTAGTCGTGAATCTGCGATTCGCGCCCGAGCCCCCGAGCCTTCAAAGCAGGGAGAAGTATTTTCTCAGCGTATGGCCAGCAATCCGCGCAGCCAGCACTAAAGAAGATATGCGCCGCGTCGGGCGACACCTCTTGTGCCGCGCTGACGGATGGCGCGAGTACGAGTAGGAACGGGACAGCGGTAAGAAGCTGCCGTAACGTTTTTCCTATCATTTGTTAAAAGCTTGAGGCCATTTTTTAAAAAGTTAAGACCTGTGTGCCGGGTACAGGTCAAGCTTCTAGTCGGCTTACGAAGCCCTGCTTTGAGCTAGATCAAAGACTCAGAACCTCCCGTTTTTGGCTAAGAGCCCGTGTGCCGAAAGCCGGTGATATCGCGCCCGACTTTTCTCTTACAACGACCTCGGCGTCGGCCGGCTTAGGAAAACGCAGGGTTGACCTGTGTCTAACGTACAGGTTGTATAAATATTCTATTAGCGGCTTGGCGCATCTCACGCTGTCCGGTTAGTCAATGCATAGCGAAAAGCAACTCTGCCGCTTCTGTAGCATGCCGATTACCGCATCCCCCTATGCGTGCGAAGGGGACATTTACTGTTGTGAAGGGTGTTTTCTCAAGCAACAGGAGTTTTATGCGGTCCTGTTTCGAGAAGAACAGGCGTAAGGCCTCCTGGCGGAAGCATTGGTTAGCGCGCTCGATCTGCGCGAGCACGAGACCGGCCTGCACTGGGCGAGTTCGCTATTGCCTACGAGCAGGGGAAGCTCATAGGCGTGCTCGCTGGCACTGGGGGAATCACCGAGCAGATCGACGCTATTCTTGCTGCTTTTACCAAGGACACCGGTGCGCGCCTGATCTACGATGCGGACCCGGCCGGCCTGATTCGCAGATTGGTCGATGCCTATGCCGATCACCACTACCGGCGACCATCGTGTTATTGTGACGAGTTCCTCGCTGTCGGGGGATGAGGCACGGTCGTCATCAATCAAGGAATCTGTGAATGTTTACAATGCTAGGTACGTTCAAGTTTGTGGGTTTCTTTTTACTGCTGTTGTTCGGTGGATCGGTTTCTGCCGAGACTGGCAAAGCGCCTGATCCACAGGCGGTCGTGCACGGTAAACAGCTTTATGAGAAGTATTGCCAAGCGTGCCATAAGAAGGACGGAGTTGGGGAGCCACCCATTCCCTCGAGTATCCGCAAGCCCGGCTACCTGACGGCGATGCCGTTAAACGAAACGTCTCATGCATGGCATCATGGCGACGAGCAGTTGGCGGAAATCATTCTTCAGGGTTTGAAGCGGACCAATCGTATGCCGGGCTGGAAGACCGTGCTTTCTGAGAAGGAGGCCCACGATATCGTCGCGTACATAAAGAGTTTGTGGAGCCCAAGGATTCTCGCTTGCCAAGGGCCTAAACATATGAGTTGTATGTAGGCTGTTCTGATTGAGCCAGGAAGTGCGTCATGGCCAGGAAACGCAATGTAGAAATTTTCGTGGCTGGATGTCCCGTCTGTCAGGACACCATTGACCTGGTTAACCGTCTTGCCTGCCCGTCTTGTGCAGTGACTGTGCTCGACATGAAGGATCCTAAAGTCGCGGCGCGCGCTAAGGGTCTAGGTATTCGCTCCATCCCAGCTGTCGTTATTGACGGGGCACTCGCCGAGTGTTGTGCGGGGCGCGGTGTGGATGAGGGCATGCTGCGCGCAGCTGGGCTGGGGCAACCGCTTCCCTAGACGTGCAGGTCTTTGTGGGCGAGGCAGGGAGTGCGGCGCGTCATCAATCCTGCCGTTCGATTTCACCGTACTCTGGTCACACCTTCCAATACCAGGGGCGTAAGGGGCAGGCGCGTTGTTTGCGCGCGGCGAGATGACGGTGGGAGAAATTGAATGAAGAAGAGCTGGGTGTGGACTCTCGTTGTGCTTGTTGCCGCTGCGATCATCTCGTACGGCCTGTTCATTTATTTGCGTCCGCCGGCATTGCCGGAGGGTTTTCTGTATGGCAACGGCCACATCGAAGGCACCGAGGTCAATGTCAGTGCCGAAATAAGCGGGCGCGTCATCGAGAGTAGCCTGGCGGAGGGTCGTCGTGTCGAGGCGAATGCCTTGTTGGTGCGACTCGACGACGCCGAGTTACGGGCGCAGTTTGGCGAGGTGCGAGCACAGGAGGCGGCCTTACATAGCACATTGGCGAGCCTCGAAGCCCAAGGACGCACGTGGGAGCATCACCTGCAAGCCGCCATAGCCGATGTCCGGCGCTTTCGGGCGCTGTCGCAGACGGGAAAAGTCAGCGAACAAGCGCTGGATAAAGCCGAAAACCAAGAACAGGAAGCCCGAGGGCGCCTTGACGCGCTCGCGGCACAGTTGCGAGAGACCCAGGCCCGCCTGGCAGCGATGGCGCAACGCCTGCGCCAGATCGAGCTGAAGCTAGCAAAGACGGAGATTCGCGCACCGATCAGTGGCACGGTGCTGATCAAAGGTATCGAGCAAGGGGAGTTCAGCACGCCCGGCAAGGTCGTGGCCGTACTGGTCGATCTCGACCGGCTTGAGCTCAAGGTCTATGTCCCCGAGCGCGACCTCGGCAAGGTGAAGCTCAATGCACCGGCGCGTGTGCGTGTGGATGCCTTTCGTGATCGTTATTTCGAAGCGGCAGTTGCGCGGGTTGACCAGCACGCCCAGTTCACGCCCCGTGATATCCACATGCCCGAAGAACGCGTACGCATGGTATTCGGTGTGACCCTTAACCTCCGTAACGAGGGAGGCTTTCTAAAGCCCGGAATGCCGGCGGATGCCTGGATGCGCTGGGACTCCAATATGCCGTGGCCGAAGCACCTCGTGATACCCCAGTAGCGCGGTTATGAGCTGGATTATTGAGACCGAAGGCCTCGGCCGCCGCTTTGGCGCGCACAACGTCCTCACCGACATCAACCTTCAGGTCGGTGAGGGGGAGATCTTCGGTCTGCTCGGACCTGACGGCTCAGGCAAGACAACGTTGATGCAGATGCTCGCCGCCATTCTCGATCCGACGAAAGGCTCTTGCCGCGTGCTCGGATTCGACACCGTAAACGAATCGGCATCGATCACCGCGCGCATCGGCTACATGTCACAAGGCTTCACGCTCTATGACCGGCTCAGTGTGGATGAAAACCTCGAGTTTGCAGCACGCGTACGCGGTGTGACCGGCGAAACCTACTTACGCCGGCGCCAGCGACTACTCGCCATGGCTGGTCTGGCGCGCTTCGGCGCGCGCCGCGGGGGCGACCTCTCTGGCGGGATGCGCAAGAAGCTGTCGTTGTGCACCAACCTGATTCATGAGCCGCCGCTATTGCTTCTCGATGAAATGAGCCTCGGCGTGGATCCGCTCTCGCGTCGCGAGCTCTGGGCGATGCTGAGCGACTTCCGTGCGGCGGGCGCCACGGTCGTGATCAGCACACCCTACATGGACGAGGCACTGCGTTGCGATCGTCTGGCCCTGTTGGAAGGCGGGCGTGTGCTCGCAATGGATACGCCCGCAGCGCTTTGCAAACGCGCCGAAGGCACCGTGTTCGAGGTCGCTCCTGTCAATGCCGAGCAGGCGCAAGAATTGCTGGCCGCGCGCCCGGAGGTCCTGGCGGCGCAATGGGTGGGCGAGCGAATGCGCATTCAACTGGGCGCCAGCGACGCCTTGGCCGAGGACTTGTTGCGGTCGCTGCGAAGTCTCGGAGAGCTCACGCCGGCCACAGCGTCGCTTGCGGATGTCTTTGTGCACATGAGCGGGAAGAGCGTGCCGGTCGCGTTTCCCCCGCCTTTGGCACACCGGGTCCAGTCGCCCGCCGCCGATACGGTGCTCGTCGAGAATGTCACGTGCCGTTTCGGCGCCTTTACTGCAGTCGACGATGTCTCGCTGCGCGTTGGTGCCGGCGAGGTGTTGGGGTTTCTCGGCCCGAATGGTGCCGGCAAGACCACCCTGATTCGGGCAATGTGCGGATTACTCCGTCCCGCAAACGGCCGCCTGCGGATCGCGGGTATCGATGTCGCGCGCCAGCCGACACGGCTTCGCAGCCACATCGGTTATATGTCACAGCGCTTCTCGCTCTATGCCGACCTCACCGTGCGCGAGAATCTGATGTTTTTTGCCGGCGTGTACGGCGTGAGTGCACAAACGCGCCATGACACCATCGCCTACGCGCAGTCGATGACCGGTCTCGAGGGTATGGAGTCTCGGCGGGTGCAAGACCTGTCCGGCGCGATGCACCAGCGCCTGGCACTTGCCTGCAGCATTCTACATCGCCCCGCAGTGCTGTTTCTCGATGAGCCCACCTCGGGTGTCGACCCACATTCGCGCCGGCGTTTCTGGCAGCTGATCCAGGTGCTCGCGCGCAGCGGTATCACTGTCTTTGTCACAACGCACTACCTGGAAGAGGCGACTTACTGCGATCGCCTCGCGCTCATGTTCCAAGGCCGTCTGATCGCCGTAGGGAGTATCGCTGAGCTGCGCACAGCGCTGGGGGTGGCCGAGACGACGACGATGGAAGACATCTTCATGGCCTATATACAAGCAGAACGCGCGCGGGCAGAGCCGCAGGGGGCGGTCGCGTGAACGGGCGCCGGCTCGCCGCCGTTGCCATAAAAGAGACGCATGAGATCGTGCGCGATCCGATTACCGTATGGATATCGGTCCTGCTACCGCTGGTGATGTTGTTTCTCTTCGGCTACGCGATATCGCTGGATGTGGACGATGTCGCTCTCGGCGTGCTCGATCAGGACGGAAAGCCCGCAAGCCGGGCGCTCGCTGACCGATTCGTGCAAAGCGGTTACTTTAAGCTTGAGCATTCCTTCCGTACGCTGGAAGAAGTCGATGCCGCACTGCAGCGGGGCAAGGTTAAGCTCGCGCTCGTTATCCCGCCGCGCTTTCATGCCCAGCTCGCGCGCGACGAGACGCCAGAGGTGCAAGTCCTCGTCGATGGCACATACTCGGCGACCGCACTCCTCGTTGTCAATTATGCTCAGACTATCATTGCCGGCTTCGAGCATGGCGCCCGTGCCAAGATCTCAAGGCCTCCGCCGGCGGTCCGGCTCGAAAGCCGGGTCTGGTACAACCCGGCGCTGCGTAGCGTGAACTACATCGTGCCAGGGCTTTACGGCGTTATCCTGATGGCATTTCCGCCACTGCTCACGACGCTCGCTATCGTGCGCGAAAAAGAGACCGGCTCCCTCCAGCAGATCCTGGTTTCGCCCCTGACCGGGGCTGAGTTCATCGCCGGCAAGCTCGTGCCTTACGGGCTGATCGCGTTCGTGCAGATGCTGATGGTGATCGTGGTCGGCTTTATGTGGTTCGAGGTGCCATTTCGCGGGCACCTGGGCTTCCTGCTCGCAACGGCGCTCATTTACGTGTTCTGCACCGTCGGTATCGGCCTGTTGGTCTCGACGATTACCCGCACCCAGCTCGTCGCGATGCTGCTTGCACTGATTGTGACGCTTATGCCGTCGTTTCTTTTCTCTGGCTTTCTTTTCCCGATCTTCACCATGCCATACGTGTTGCAGCTCTACACCTACGTGTTTCCTGCGCGTTATTTCGTCGAGCTTTCTCGCGGCATCGTGCTAAAGGGCAGCGGGCCAGAGGACTTATGGTTGAGCGTTGTGCTGCTCTTTGTCTATACCCTTGCGGTGTTCTGGCTCGCCACATGGCGTTTCCGTAAGAAGGTGGCCTGAAGTGCGCCTCACAAGCCTGCTCGTCAAGGAAATCATCCAGTTCTCGCGCGACCGCGTGATCGTGATCTTGATTCTTTGGCTTTATACGGTCGAGGTTGTGATTTGCACCTACGCGCTCACGTTCGATGTGAAACAGTTGCCTTCCGTGGCGGTCGACCTTGACGGGACGCCGGCGAGCCGCAGTCTCGTCGATAACTTCGCGGTCAGCGAGGCTTTCGATCTCGTTGCCCAGCTGCCTAGTATGGAAGCGGCAAGCCGCTGGCTGGAACAAGACAACGCAAGCCTGGTGCTTGTGTTACCGCAGGGCTTCCAGCGCGGGCTGCATCGCAGCGAGGTTCCTACGGTCCTGCTGCTTCTCGATGGCACGAATTCCAACACGGCCGCGACTGCCCGTGGCTACGCGATGCAAATCATCGATCGTTTTCAGCAAACCTGGGCCCCGGACAGCGACGCACGTCCAGTCGTCCGCCCGGTTGTGCGCGTGTGGTACAACCCGGCCCAGACCATGACCTCTTTTATGGCATTATCCATGATTGCGCTCGCCGCGCTGATGGTGGGAGTGATGCTGCCCGCCGCTACCATCGTACGCGAGAAGGAGGTGGGGACGATGGAGCAGCTGTTGGTCGCACCGATCCGTACCGGCGAGCTGTTTTTTGCCAAGATCCTTCCGACCTTGGCCATGGGCCTACTATCAGTATTTCCCAGCCTGCTCATCGTCTGGTGGTTCGGCGTTCCCTTGCGCGGGAGTTTGCCTTTATTCCTGCTGTTGACAGCGCTGTTTCTTTTCAGCGCGATCGGTATCGGTGTACTTGTGGCGACGGTCAGCCGTACCCTCCAGCAGGCATTGCTGTTATCCTTCTTCGGCTTGTTTCCGGTGATGTTTCTGTCGGGCACGTTGGTACCGGTGGAGAGCATGCCGCAGGCGTTGCAGTATGTGTCTCTCGCGAGCCCGCTGCGCTATTACATGGATATCATCCTCGGTGTGTTTCTGAAAGGTGCGGGCTTGGCCGAGCTGTGGACCCAGGCCACGGCGTTGGCCGTGATCGGTGCCACCTTGTTCATTCTGGGGTTGAGCGTGTTCCGCAGGCGTATCGCCTAGGCGCGTGCCGCGGGATTGGCGCGCCAGGAGGATAACCGATGGGCACACGGCAAAGAGGGAACATAGTTGATATAGATCAACAGTGGCAAGCTTAAGTTTAATTCAAGGCGTTTAACTCTAGGTTAAGGTCACTTAAAGAGAGGGTATTTGCCAATGCTTCATCACACACGACTCTATCCCG
>CAYGAS010000043.1:0-16609 GCA_964347935.1 uncultured Nitrospiraceae bacterium
AGCGAGACCCTGCTATCCGATCTCGGTACTACAGTGACGCTTACGGGGGAATATAAGTATTGAAAAGCCGGAGCAAGGACTTTTAACGGGGCATACGATCATGAAGCGAATCAGTGGAATTCTTTTAATGCTGGCGTTTTCGTTGGTCGTCATTGTGGCCAACGCAACGTCGCATCGTCTGCATTACTCGATGCTTTGGGAGCCGGTCAGACCGACGCCGACCAAAGTGGTGTTGTTGCCGATGGACATCAGGGTCAGCGAAATCTCCGCCGGCGGCTTGGTACAGGAAGTGCCAGCATGGACCAAAACTGCAGCGAGCAATATCCAACACGGCATCACGGAGTACGATGCGTTGAACACCGAGCTGCAAATACTTCCGAGCCCACGGCTCAGTGCGGAAGAGTCGGCGGTGGTCCAGGAACACCTGGCGTTGTATGACGTCGTCGCAGCAAGCGCCTATTGGACGACGACGCTTGGAGGGAGCGGCTGGCAACATAAGCGAGACCACTTCGACTATACGCTTGGCAAGGGCCTTGCCTTCATGAAGGAGCGGACCGGTGCCGATTGCGGCCTGGTGGTCATCGGGCGGCATCAGATTGCGACCGCCGGGCGAGTAGCCGGTGCGGTGCTCGGCGCATTGTTTGCGGGTGTCTACATTCCCACCAGCAGCAATTTCCTTACCGTGGGCATCGTCGACTTCGCGAGCGGTGACCTGCTCTGGTTCAACTACACAGCAGGCGCCACAGGCAAGGAGTTGACAGAGGTCGAGAGCGCGGATCGGGAAGTCCTGCGCTTGATGGAGGATTTTCCAGGTGTGGAGGCATATCGGAAGTTCATTGCAAAAGGCTAAGTGGCGGCCCGCGAATCAATTCGTAGTCAGGGGAGGGGGCATACGCCAAGACACCGTGCTGTGGGCAGCACAGCCGGAGGAGGGTTTGCACGCGGCGGTGTTTTTTCCAGCAGCATTGCTGCTGCTGACTCTAGCGGGTTGTGCGGCTCAGCCCGTCAAGCCATTTGAACAACCTGAAGAAGTCGAACAGATCACCCAGGAGGAATCGCGCCTTTGGGCGGAGGCGGAGCGTATCGACGAGGCGCTGTTTGATAGCGGTCAGGTTTACCCGGAGGCGAAGCTCGAGAAGTATCTGCAGCAGACCATCAATAGTATCTATCCGGGTTTTCAGTACACGATTCGGGTGCGGGCGCTGCAGTCGCCCATGCTCAATGCCTTTGCGTTGCCCAATGGCAGCATTTATTTCAACATCGGTTTGATCGCGCGCATGGAGAATGAAGCACAACTGGCCACTGTGCTTGGACATGAGGCGGCGCATTTCATTCAAAAGCACAGCCTTCGGCAAACACGCCAGGTGAAGACCATGAGCGCTTTCGCTCTGGGCATGAACATCGCCGGCATTCCGTTGATTGGCGACGTGATCGCCATCTCGTCTATCTACGGCTACTCGAGAGATCTGGAGCGTCAAGCCGATGCGCTGGCGTACGAGCACTTGCAGCGTGCCGGTTACGACGTCCGCGAGTCGGTCAAGGTGTTTCAGCACCTCGCGGCCGAGGCCGAGGCCTTGGATGAGAAGCAACCCGTGTTTTTCTCCTCCCATCCCAAGCTCAGGGAACGCATCGAGAGTTTCAACGAGCTGATCGCTTCCTCGGGACAGGTGGGTGGCCGCGTCGAGCGCGGGGCGTACCTGGCGCAGACGCAGGGGCTCAGGCTGGCTTGCCTCGAGGCGGATTTGTCTATGGATCGGTACAAAAGCCTGATATTGGTTTTGGAGAGCGATGACACGGCCAGACGCTTCGCCGCCCCGCACAGGTACTACTATCTGGGCGAGGCCTATCGGCGCAGAAACGAAGAAGGCGACGTGCAGCGGGCCGAGCTCGCCTACCAGCAAGGCTTGGAGCAGGAGCCGGATTTCGCCGCCACTTACCGCGGGCTCGGCATTCTCTATTTAAAAATGCAGCAACCGGAGAAGGCGCGCCCGTTGCTGGAAAAGTACCTTGCCCTGGCGCCCGACGCGAAAGACCGCAGCTATGTGGAACACTATCTTGAAAAGCTGAACGCAGGAGGTCGTCAATCATGATTACCTCGATCAGGCTGATTTGTGTGTTTCTCATCTTGAGCCTTGTCAGCGCTTGCGCGACTTGGGTCAAACTCGAGAAACCTGTCGTGGTCGGGCCTGACAAGTCGTTTACCGTGGAGGTCCCGGTCGGCTGGGTTCGCGCGGCGCTGGTCACCGACAAAGTCTTGATTACGCGGGATGGCACCGGTGTGCAGTTCATAAGAATCGGGAAACGCGCGCATGAAAAGGCCTTTCCGAAGATAAAGAAGGGCACCACAGCGGATATGTTACCGACCGAGGTAGCGGAACTCTTGATCGCAGAGATCAAATCCGAGGAAGCGATGTCCGGGCTGACAGTTTTGACCAACGAACCCGCGGATATCGCACAAAAGACAGGTTTCCGGCTTCATCTGCAGATGAAAAACCAGAGCGGCTTGCGCTACGAAGCTGTGGTGTATGGGTTCGTGGATAAAAGCGGATTCTACGAGCTCACGTTTCGCGCACCCACGCTGCACTACTTCGAGCGCGACCTGCCTGCTTTTGAGCAAGCCGTGCATAGCTTTCGCCTTGCCGCCAAGGCGGCGTGAGTCCAGGTCACTCGTGGGGAGTGTGGCGCGATTACTCACGCTCGCGCAAACGGCGTGCGATTTCTTCTTCGCCTAACGGCATTCGCCGCTTCACCCGCAGGCTTTCCGCCCACTCGCGAGCGAAATCCCGCTGAAGGCGTACGTTGACGGCTGCCGTCGCCGTCATCGAGATGAGCGCTCCCAGACTGGCGAGCGCCATATCTTTGTGCCCGTCCCACACATCCCCCTGTGTGCCGAGATAGGCCATGCCGAGCTCGCCACCCAGCAGCACGGCCGCGCCCCACTCGATCAATTCATAGGTCATGGAGGTGGACATGGTCACATCGAGCGGCAAAAAGTAGCCCCAGAAGCCGCGCACGTCGGCGACGCGCAAAAATACCTCGCGGATCGGATAAGCCAGCAACAGCCCGTAGGAAAAGTGGACGAAGCGGTCGAAGTGATTGCGCTCCCAGCCCATGAGCGCATTGAGCGAGGTGCCGGTCACGGCGCGAAACCAGTCGTCATAAGGGACTTCGGCATAAGTGTAATGGGCACCCACGGTATGGAGACACAGAAAAACGAATATTAAGGTGTAGGAGATACGGGACAGGGGGAAGGGCTTGTAAGTAAAGGCGAGCAGGGCCACAAACGCCCAGAGTAACCCGTTTTCCAAGACCCAGTCTCCCCGGTAGCGTGGATTGATGGCCAGCGAGATCCACACGATCAGGAACAGCAAGCTCAGACCCATGAGGTAGCGGTGGCGTGACATCACGTTCGCTCTCGTCATGTACGTCTGAGACTAATTTACCGCGCACGCAGCCGGCGGGTTTGATCTGCATCAAGGGTGGCAAGAAATTTCCATGCGCTGGGCGTCTCGGCTGCGCCGACGGTGATTTTGGAACGGGCTTGCTTCGCTCCGCTGTCGGTACACTCGCTCGCAAGTCCGGGGCGAGCCTGTTCAGCGGGGCAAAGGTCCACCGGACCTTTGCCTTAGTCCGCTTCACCCCTCTCGCGCCCCTTCGGGCCGCGCTTCCTCTCCCTTCGGCGTTCGGCCTGGCGAAAGGCGCGAAACACTCCGGCACCTAACTCCTCACGCCTCTGTGCGCTTTTCTTGGCTCGTGAGACAGGGGCAGAAAAACCAAAACACTTCTCCCTCCCCGGATAAGAAAGCGACGGGGAGGCGTGCTCGGTTGATCCATGTCAGTGCACGCCGCCCGCAATCGAGCATCATAGTAGGCTATGGCGACACAGCAGATAAAGATCGCGCTGTGGCGAACCGTCAAGGCGGCATGGGCCTGCTATGTCAGGCACTTCGGCACGCTTATCAAGATCAATGTCGCCGCCTGGGCATTAATGGTCGTAGCGGGCATCGCCTTGAACAGCGTTTTGATGCATGCGGGATTCCGGCCTAACGCGGGTCCGTCGCTCATCGTGCTTTCGTGTTGGGTGCTGAGCCTGTACCTCATGTGCCATACGCTCGTGACCACGCAGCGCTATGTGCTCTTGGATGAACGGCCGGCGATCAATCCTGTCCGGGCTTTGGTCAGCCCACGCAGCCTGCGATGTCTCGGCTACTTGGCGCTGTTCATCATTGTGGCGTTCTACGGATTCAATGTGATGCTGGGCTGGTTGGTGTTTTTAGTCCCGGCGATGTCGATCATCGTGGTCGTGGCGGCGCTGCTGCTGTGGGCGATGTTGGGCCGACTGGTTTTTGTGTTGCCGGCGGCGGCCATCGACGCGAAGCCAGATTTAATGGCATCGCTCGTGCAGACCAAAGGCAACAGTCTGCGGGTGTTCTTCGTCATCTTGCTGATCTTCGTGCCCTTTGTGGTGGCGCATCAGATTGTCTTGTGGTCCGATCCTTATGAGCTCGGGCCGATCTCCTGGCTGCTGGCGGCCCTGCGGGCATCGATCGTATTTAATGCCGTAATTGCCGCGTCGGTGGGCCTCGCACTGGCCTATCAGGCCTTGGTGATAAGCCCGCAAGCCGAGGTGCCGTCCGGGGTGCCGCCGCTGACGTGGGTGCGGCGCGAGCTTGACCCGAGTGTCAGGTGGATCTTTTGGTCGATCGTCGCGACCGGAATGGCCCTGCCGTGGGTGGTCGGCATCGGCGTGAAGCTCTACCTGGATGCGCATGGCCTGCCGACCTGGCCGTGGGGATACTTTGTGCACCCGACACGCTTAGCGGTCGAGTTTGTATTGAGCGTGGTCTTCGCGAGCCCATTCATCGCGCTCGCCTTTCTGGCCCGTTACCTGCTGTCGGTGCCGCGTTGGGGCACGCGCTACTGGGAGCGGCTGCTGGTGATCTTGTGCGGACTGGTGGGCGGCGCGATCGGGACCGTCAGAACCTTTTGGTTGGTGTTCGCCAAGTTCGATCCGATGATCCTGTTTGGGCCGCTACCGCTGCTTTATGTCGACGATATGCTGCGCGGCCTGCTGATAGGATGCCTCATCGCAGGCCTGAGCGTGCTGATGCGAAAGCTATTCGGGCACGCCTAGCGGCGGAGGGTTAGCGCTTGCCCCGCTTGTTTGATGAATACTTAAAGCGGGTGATTGATTGCTGCAATGCGGTGCTGAAAAAATGGGCACACGAGCCCATGACGACAACACCTGATGACGCAGGATAGCTCTCATGTTTGGTTTCACTGTTGTTCGACAAATCACTTTTATCTTGCCTTTGCTAGTGGGGGGTCTATCTCCAGCCGTGGCACAAGCCGGTGTTGACTGCGGACTATCTGGCAACGGTGAGCTCGCCTGTGGGGACTATTTCAAGGTAAACGCCACCATCTACACCGATTTCAGCGCTAAGGGTTCGTTGATGCACGCCACACCCTGGCAATCCAAAGCGCCGGGCACGTGTCCGCGTATCCTATTAGAACGTGCCCGAGTGTGTCGGGAGCTGGAGCGATTGGGCATGAGCTCCCCCCAGTGCCCAGGCAACAGCAAGGCCTTGGAAGAGGACGCCGACGGCGTCCAGAATGTCTTGAAAGGCACGGTCGAGGCGGGGCTTTGCGCCCGCGACGCTAGAACCATTGTTTCCTTAGGCGGTGCGGGCGCCTGGAATGGCCGGCCGGGTTACATCTTCAACGTGACCGCTCGCGATGGCGCTCCCGACCACTACGCTATCGTCATTACCGGGCCGGACGGCATGCCCATTGATTACACCGCTTCCGGCAACGTGGTCTCGGGCGACACACGCACCACCAGGCCCTGAGCGCATCGCCCGCCTCGGCGAAAGGCGCACAACGCAGCATTTAAAGGTAAAGGGCTGACGACTCCGGTGTCACGCCCGAGGGCTTTCCTTCGAGCGGCTTCCCGTGGTAAGGTCGCGCTTGCATTGGGAATAAAATCCCAAACGGCAGGACGCCGACTTCTGGGGGGCAAGCACTGCTATTGGAGGCGTTCGCCATGTGGCTCCTGACCAGCCGTACTCGTGCCTTTTCTCTCCTTTGCTCTGTTTTCGCCTTGGCGTTGTGGTTGAGCGCCTGCGGCAATGGCGGGGGCAGCAGCCCCGCCCCGGGCTCGGCGTCGGGCGGGAACGGATCGGTCGCTGTGTTGATGACCGATGGGCCGGACTCCGAATTCGACGAGATCAACGTCAGCGTCACACGCATCGAGCTTTTGTCCGAAGCCGGGCGGGTCACGATATTCGAGGGCGAGAGGACCTTCGACCTGCTGCGCCTCAGCGAGGTCAGCAATTTCTTCGTTCTGGCAGAGGGCGTGCCGGCCGGTCCCTACAACAAGATCCGCATGACCCTCGGCGACCTCGAGCTCGTGCGCAAGAACGACCAGGGCGACGTAATCGAGACCTTCCATCCCAAACTGCCGGGCAACCGCAAGCTCGATCTCAACCCGCGAATGCCGTTTTCTGTCGTGGCGGGTGCGACGCTGTCGCTCGAGATCGATATGGATGCAAAGAAATCGATCCACATCGTCGGCACCGGTGCCGACAAGTACCAATTTCGTCCCGTCGTGTTCGTGCGCATCCTCGATGCGAGTGTGCCCGGGAAGATCATGCGCCTGGAAGGAATGGTCGATGGGGCGCCGAACGGCGACGCGTTCAAACTCTGCCTGGGCGACGGCGCGAGCCTGTGTGTCGAGGTTCATGTCGACGGCGATACCGCGCTTTTTAATGACCAGGCGATTGCGATCGGTTTGGACGGTCTCGGCGACGGCGATTCCGTCGTCGTCTACGCGCGCTTCCGACCGGATGACGATAGTCCTGCGAATGATGCCGACGACGATACAGAGGACGACTTCGACGTGGACGCGCTCGTCGTAGAGGTCGGGCCGCCGGGAACCTTTGTCGCGCTCACCGGTACGGCAAGCGACGTGGCGACTAACAACATCTTTCCCTTCGTCATCGACCCGGCTCAGGCGGGTCTCGATGCAGGCACGACCGTTCAGGTCGAGCTGCAGGCCGCGACCCGCATTTTCTCCAAGGAGGCCGATGTGCTCGACGCGAGCGCCATCGCGGATGGCGTCACGGGCACGGCGAGCGGCTTGCTGTCCATGGGCACGGCGCTCAAGTCGACGATCGTGATTCTCGACACCAGCACGCCCTAGCAGCGAGGCAGCGAGACCCGGGCGGGGCCGCGGCTGCCAATAAAAAGGCGCAGGCGTTTCCGCCTGCGCCTCCCCAATGACGTGAGCGCGTTTGGCTAAGACTAAAGCGCCGCGAGAGCGTCCCAGCTAAAGCTCTGCGGATAGCCGGGATCCGGACCGGGTATGCCGTCGCCGTCGAGCGAGATCGTCACGGCGCCGGGGTCGCTCGCCCCATTGTTGTTGATCGTGACGCTGATGCTGGCCGTGCCGGCACTGATAGTGAAGGTCCCGCTCGAGGGGTAGGGGTTGGCTGTATTGCCCGTGATCGACGTCGTGACCGATACGCTGACGCTGCCGCCCGCGGCCGGGCTCGACACCGTGCCGTTAAACGTGAGCGTGTAATCGTTCGTGCCCGCGTCGAGCACTTCCGATATGGTGAAGTTGAAGATCGCGGCCGTAACGCCATTCAGCGTGAGGCTCAAAGAGGCGCCGCTCAAGATCTTGGTGACAATCTGGCAGCTGGCGTCCGCAATGGACGAGAAGTCGAAAGCGCCGTTTATACCGAGCACGTCCGCACCGTTGTTGACCGTGAAGTGGTTATCACTGCCCGCTCGCGGGTTGCTGAAGGCGACACTGAAGGAAATATCGTTGGAGCACGCGGGCACACCGGTCGGAATGTTCGAGATACTCATGACGCCATCGCTGATTACGCCGCCTTCGTTACACAGCTCGTAGGTCACGACCATGGCGGTGAGGTCTAGGCTGATGTCCAACTCGACTGTGCCGCCCCCTGGGCAGGGTTGCGCGCCCGTGGAGACTTGCGGGGAGAAGCGGGTCTGCTCACTCAGGCCGAGCGCCTTTTCATACTGCTGGCGGGTAAACTCGGCCAGGGTGATGCTCTTGACCGTGCTCCGTGTCGTTGCACCGGCCGCCGCGATCGGTATGTAGTCGGTGGGATCGCTGCCCAAAACAAAGGCATCCAATACGTCTGAGGTGACGGCGGCCGCGTTCAGGCCGGTGAGGGTGCCAGGCGGCGGTATCGTCACCCCACCCGCCGGACTGTCACTGTCACTATCGCCGCAGCCGGTCAGCCCCAACAGCAGTAAAGCCAAAAGAGCCACACGGCCGCGCGCTGACGAAAATCTGGCAAATCTCTCCCTATCCATGGCCAACAACCTCCAAATGAGCGACGTGTCGGGTCAAGTCAATTTCCAAAGCCTAGTCGAGGCCCGGACGTTCCTCGAGACCGCTGGTCATCGAGAAAATAGCCGTTTAATCAATCTATTGCGGGTCAGGAAGGAACTCAGAGCCACAGCGTGCCACACCCCGGGCGCCATACCTGACCCACAAGCACGAAGCTCGTGAGAAAATCAGTCTCGCTTGTGGCAATGCAACAGGAGGGTCAGGTAGTTCAAACCCGACGTTGCAATTTTTTGACCGCTCCTGCGAGAATCGTAACTAGGGTTGAGTCGTAACTACTAGGAGGAGACATGATGAAAAATAAATCAGTGCTTAGCGTTTTTGTTGCCGGTTTCACGGCGACGGTAATGGCTCTCTTACCGGTTCAAGCCGCGGGACCCAAAAAGGGCGGCACGCTGACGATGATACAGTTCACGAACCCGTCGGCACTCTCTACGATCGGTACGACCGCCGCGCCGACATCCATCGTGGCTTCAAAAATCTTCGATAGCTTACTTGAGTATGAAGGCCCGACGATGAAGCCCGTCCCCGGCGTTGCCGAGTCCTGGAGCGCGTCGGACGATCAGTTGACCTGGACCTTTAAGCTCAGAAAGGATGTCAAGTTCCATGACGGCCATCCGATGACGAGCGCGGACGTGAAGTATTCGATGGAGCAAATCGTCGGCAAGTACCATTCGCGGGGTCGTAAGCTGATGAAACTTGTCGAAAGCCTGGAAGCACCGGACGATTACACCGTAGTTTTCAAGCTTAAGTCGCCTGTCCCGTTTTTCCTAACCGCTTTCCA
The DNA here is from genome assembly GCA_964347935.1 of uncultured Nitrospiraceae bacterium. Lineage (GTDB taxonomy): Bacteria > Pseudomonadota > Gammaproteobacteria > Acidiferrobacterales > SPGG2 > SZUA-472. The sequence continues at coordinate 9,165 of CAYGAS010000043.1, forward strand.
GCCAAACGAAGCGCCGATCATGCCTAAGCATATCTTGGGCGCGCAAGAGTACGCCGACAAGAAGGCCATACGGCAATCGCCTTTCATGAAGAATCCGATTGGGACAGGGCCTTTCAAGATGGTGGAGTTCAAAGAAGGTGCCCATATCATACTCGAGCGTAACGCCGATTACTGGAAGGAGGGACGACCTTACCTCGACAAGATCGTCTACCGCATTCTGCCCGACGATAGCTCTCGGGTGATCGCAATGGAAAAGGGGGAGGTCGATGTCGCCACCTACGGTAACATCCCTGCGGTCGAGATCGCGCGTCTCAGCAGTCTTGACCATATTGCTACCACTTCCGACGGGATGGAGGCCATCGGGCCGGTGGCCAACATCACTTTCAATCTTCGCGACAAGCACATCGGAGATCTAAAGGTGCGAAAGGCCATCAACATGGCGATAGATCGCAAGACCATCGCCAACGTCGTCTGGCATGGCCAGGCGCGCCCGGCGGCCACACCTTTCTTTCCGGGTAGCACCTTCTACCATGACGGCTTGCCGGCCTATGAATACAATATCGATAAGGCCAATGCGCTGCTCGACGAGGCCGGCTACAAACGCGGTCCGGACGGTGTCCGGTTCAAGGTGAGGGTTGACTACATTCCTTACGGTGCCACCTGGCAACGTCTTGCCGAGTACACCAAGCAACAGCTGAAAAAAATCGGTATCGACGGTGATATTCGTAGCCTGGACCTCGGCGCGTGGCTGAAGGCCATTTTTACTGATTGGGACTTCGAGATGACGGCCACTTTCGGCAATGGCTATTATGACCCCGTGATTGGTGTCGCTCGCTACTACACGACATCGTCGATTAGCAAGGGTGCCTCGTTTACCAACGCCTCGGGCTATTCGAACGCCGAAGTGGATAAATTGTTTACCGAAGCATCTCGTGAGACGGACGTGGACAAGCGAAAGCAAATGTTCGTCAGGATCCAGGAGCTTATGTATGAGGAGTTGCCGCATCTCCAGCTCGTCGCCATGCCAACAGTGACGATGTCGCACAAGCGCGTACATGGCCTGCCCACGAACGGCATTGCGCCCTACACAGGTTATTCCGACGTTTGGGTCGAATAGTACGGTCGCAGCCGCAGTTTAGAGGAGAGACGCGACTCGTGGCATCGGCGGGTGGGCATCGCCCCACCCGCCGGTGCCGCAGCCGTCATTTTCTGTCTAACCAGCCACTCCAAGATGTTTGACGGGGGCCAGTACCGTTTATGAGAGCCGAGAAACTGGCCTTTGTATCCCGCCGGCTTATCCAGCTGGTACCGGTTGTCCTTGCGATCGCCTCTTTCAATTTCATCCTGATCCACCTGGCGCCGGGTGATGCCGCGGACATCATCGCCGGACAGGGAGGTTACTCGACACCCGAATATATCGCCGAGCTGAGACGAGAGTTCGGGCTCGACAAGCCGCTTTACCAGCAGTACTTCATTTACATAGGCAAGGTACTGACGATGGACCTGGGTTTTTCCCCGGTTCAGCAGAAGCCCGTTATCGACTTGATCCTCGACCGTTTGCCGGCCACTGTCATCCTCGTGTTCTCGGCGGTCGCCATGGCCGTCGGCTTCGGTATGCTGCTCGGCATCATATCGGCGGCCAGACGCGGTTCTATTACAGACACGCTGGTAACCGTTGTTGCGCTGCTGTTCTACGCGACGCCTGCCTTTTGGTTCGGGCTCATGCTGATCGTCTTCTTTTCGCTCCACCTCGACCTTTTGCCGTCGGGAGGCATGGAAACCATTGGAGCGGGAAAGGTCGGGCTTGCTCACGTGGTTGATGTGACGAAGCATTTGATCCTGCCGTCGATCACGATGGCCTTGTACTATCTGGCGATCTACACGCGACTCATGCGCGCCTCGATGCTGGAGGTCTTCAACCTGGATTTTGTCCGTACCGCGCGCGCTAAGGGTCTGTCCGAACGCTCGGTCGCGTGGAAGCACGCGGCGCGCAACGCTCTTCTGCCGGTGGTGACGATCGCGGGTCTTCAGATCGGCCACTTCATGGGCGGGTCCGTGCTTGTCGAAACCATCTTCGGTTGGCCGGGTCTCGGGCGGCTTGTGTTCGACGCCCTGGCGCAACGCGACGCCAACCTGCTCATGGGTATCTTTCTTGTATCGTCGATCTTGGTCGTGCTGGTGAACCTGCTCGCGGACCTCACGTACGGCTTGCTTGATCCGAGGATTTCCCACAAATGATGGGTTGGCTGGAGTTCTGGCGGCTTTATCGCAGGCACCACGGGGCCGTTGCTGGGCTGGTGGTTGTTGCTTTCGTCGTGGCAGTCGCTGCAATGGGTCCAGCCCTCTATCCAACGGATCCGTTCGAGATGATTGGACGCCCGATGGTAGAGCCCTTCGGCGAATTCCTCCTGGGTACCGACGTGCTGGGTAGGGATATCCTGGCCGGGCTGATCCACGGCGCCCGTGTATCTTTGATGATTGGGATCGTCGCCACGCTTTGTGCGACGTTGGTGGGGGTCTTGTTTGGTGCTCTAGCCGGCTACTACGGCGGGCTGATTGACGATGTGCTGATGCGGATAACGGAGTTTTTTCTCACCATTCCCTCTTTCATGTTGGCGATCTTGCTGGTGTCGATCTTCTCCCCGTCGATCACGACTATCGTTGCGGCCATCGCCGCGGTCTCGTGGCCATCGGTCGCGCGTTTGACCCGCGCCGAATTTCTATCGCTTCGAGAACGCGAATTTGTGCTGGCGTTTCGCGCCATGGGCATGTCGGATGGACAAATCATTCTGCGTCACATTCTGCCAAACGCTATGCCCTCGATCGTTGTTGTTTCATCTTTGATGGTGGCGACAGCTATCTTGACAGAATCAGGCCTTTCGTTTCTGGGTCTTGGCGATCCCAATCTTATGTCGTGGGGCAGCATGGTTGGCGTCGCACGAACAGTACTGCGTGCGGCATGGTGGATGACGGCAATACCTGGCATCACAATTCTTATTGCGGTTCTCGCCATCAATCTCGTCGGCGAAGGCCTCAATGATGCGATGAATCCGCATCTAAAAACGCGATGAGCGCCTTGCTCGATGTGCAAGACTTGGAGGTTCATTTCCGGACGACTAAAGGAACGGTCAAAGCTGTGGATCGCTTGTCTTTCAGCGTTGATGATGGGCAAACGATGGCCATCGTCGGCGAGTCAGGTTGTGGTAAGAGCACCACGGCCTTAGCCGTGCTTCGTTTGATTCCCGATCCGCCGGGACGCATCGTCGGTGGACGCATCGGCTTTTCCGGCACGGACCTTCTCACTTTGGACGATAAGGAGATACGCTCGATACGCGGCAACCAGGTCTCGATGATCTTTCAGGACCCAATGATGGCCCTGAATCCCGTATACACGATTGGTGACCAAATTGCGGAGGGTCTACAGCTCCACCGCGGGTTGTCGAAGAAAGACGCGCTGGCACGTGCGGTCGAGCTTCTCCGCCTTGTCGGTATTCCGGCGCCTGAACAGCGAATTCGCCAGTATCCCCATAATCTCTCTGGTGGGATGCGTCAGCGCGCCATGATCGCGATGGCGCTGAGCTGTGATCCCAAGCTGCTCATTGCGGATGAGCCGACGACGGCCGTCGATGTCACCGTGCAGGCGCAAATTCTGGAACTACTGCAGGGTCTGCAAAAACAGCTCGGTATGGCGATGTTGCTCATCACGCATGATCTCGGCGTTGTCGCCGAAATCGCGAAGCATGTGGTCGTAATGTACGCGGGACGCAAAGTAGAAGAGGGGCCGGTCGATGAGGTCTTTTACGCCCCAAAACATCCGTATACGGAGGGTTTGCTTGCATCGGCGCGCCTCATCGGCGACGAAGAGCGTCTGCTTAGGGAGATTCCCGGCACGGTACCCTCGCCTTTCGATATGCCCATGGGTTGCAGCTTTGCGCCGCGATGCACGAAAGTCATAAGCCGCTGCCATGAGATGCCGCCAGAGCTGACACCTGTAGGTCAAGGACAAACGGTCGCCTGCTTTGTCGCCCAAGGAAAACATCAATGACGGCGCCCGTACTGGAGGTCGTCGAGCTCGTCAAGCACTACGGGGTTGGCCACGCGCTGTTTGGTACGCCCGCACTGGTGCATGCCGTCGACGATGTGTCGTTTACGCTTGCCAAAGGCGAAACTTTGACACTCGTCGGGGAATCGGGTTGCGGAAAGTCGACGTTGGCGAAGTGTCTGCTGCGCCTGGTCGAGCCCACCAGCGGCAAAGTTCTGCTTCACGGCCAGGACATTCTTCAGCTTGACACCTCTGTTTTTCGCCACCAACGCGGCACCATCCAAATCGTGTTTCAGGATCCTTATGCAAGTCTAGATCCGCGGCAGACGATATTTCAGGTCGTCGCCACGCCGTTGCGGTTGCACGGGATCGGTGATCGGAGGGATCGCGTTGAGCGCGTTGGTCGCCTGCTTCAGCAGGTCGGCATCGGACGGGAGTTAATGGATCGCCATCCACATGAGCTCTCGGGCGGTCAGCGCCAAAGAGTGGCAATCGCGCGCGCGCTCGCGGTGGAGCCGGATATTCTCATTCTCGATGAGCCTGTCTCTTCGCTGGATATGTCTATTCAAGCGCAAGTGATCAACCTGCTCATCCGGTTACAGAGAACCTTCAATATATCGTATCTCTTGATCAGCCATAATTTGCCGTTGGTTCAGCATATCTCAGATCGCATCGCGGTGATGTACTTGGGGCAGATCGTGGAGATCGGCGATCGCGAAGTGCTTCAAAACGCCATGGTGCATCCTTATACACAGGCGCTGTTTTCAGCGGCACCGGTCGTGGAGAGGAAAAAAGACAAGCGCGGCGCGAGAGTGATTCTCTCGGGCGATGTGCCAAGTCCGATCGATCCCCCCGCAGGCTGTCGCTTTCACACGCGCTGCCCCTTCAAGCAGGACCGATGCGTTAACGAGGTACCGCGCCTGCGCAGGGTGCGAGACCGGGAGGTTGCGTGTCACTTCGCAGGTGAAGTCGATTTTCAGGCGTTGCAGCCAAGAAAGGCCGCCAACCCTGGGTGACAATAACGATAATACTGTCCGCTAGGAGCCAGTGCGATAGTACTCTCGCACTGCATCGGCCGAAATAAACGCCTGCTCGATGTCGGCCTGTATATCTTTTGGCGACCGTTCAGAGGGGGGGCCGTAGCCTGCACCCCCGCCGGTGCGAACGGTAAGAATGTCACCCTTCCGTAGTTCTGTCGCCGCTTTGCTTGTGAGCGTAATCACTTCTCCGTTGCGCTCGATGGTGCAAACCGCGGAAGCGCCGGGTGCGCCTCCGAATAGTCCCGCGGGTTGGAACCGAAACCGGTCACCGTACTGTGCGTACTGCACGCCGTCCCTAAGGATCTCATAACGACGGCGGATTCCTAATCCGCCTCGCCGCTTGCCGGGTCCACCGGAATCCGGGATCAGGCTATATTCGATAACCCGGAAGAAATCGAAGTCCATATCGAGCGACTCAACGGGTGCATTGCTGCAGTTGCTTGTAGGGCCGTCCACGCCCGAACAACCGTCGCGGTGAATCGAGGCGCCATATCCCCCGCCCATGATCTCGTGGTAGACGCGGTAGCCGTTCTTGGTGCGAAGACTGAGATACGGGCCCGTCGTCGTATCGAAACCGGTTGCGATCACCTTTTCCGGTACCGCCTGTGCCAGCGCTTTCATAACGGCGTCAAAGACACGGTTAACAGGGGTCATACGTGCCCGAACGGGTGCGGGTGGTTTAGGATTGAGGATAGAGCCGTAGGGGGCCGTAACCGTAATGGGCCGAATGCTACCGCCATTGAAGGGCACGTCCGGACTTGTCAGGACCGCCTTTACACAACCATAGGCAGCTGCAAGCGTCGAGGCAAAAGGACAGTTCATATTCGTGGCGATCTGATCGTCCGTGCCTTCGAAGTCGATATCAATACGGTCATCTTTAATGTTGACCGTAGCCCTAATGCGGATCGGGTCGTGACCGACGCCATCGTCATCGATGCAATCCTCGCCGACGTACTGGCCATCTGGTGCTTGGGCAATGGCATTGCGCATGTGTCGCTCAGCGTAGTCGATGAGGCTTGCCATGGTCTCTTGGACCCGCTCCCTGCCATATTTGGCGCACAATTGTCGCAGCCGCACTGCCCCAATCGTGTTGCCGGCGAACTGAGCATTCATGTCCCCGATCGTCTGCTCGGGCACGCGAATGTTAGCGGCGAGCAAGCGTTGAAAAGCGCCGTTGTTCCAATCGCGTCGGCGGTTGTACTTGCTAGGGGGGATGATCAGGCCCTCCTGAATCAGCTCCCTCGAACCGATATTAAGTCCCGGTGCCCCACCGCCGATGTCGATGTGATGGGCAACAGTGGCGGAGAACCCAATCAGGCTGCCCTCGAAGACAATGGGCGAAAAGATGAACACATCCGGCAGATGTTGGCCGCCATGGTAGGGATCATTCGTAATAAAGAAATCATGCTCTTCGAGATCGCTCAGTGAGTAGTACTCAGTGCAGGCACGAAACGTTGCCCCGAGAGAGCCGAGTTGTACGGGAATTAGCTCCGCCTGGCAGACAGTATTTCCTTCGGCATCTAGTATGGCGGCTGCAGCATCACTTGCTTCGCGCACGATTGTGGAGTACGCAGAAGAAACCAACTTGATGCCCATTTCGCGTGCAGTGGCTATGAGCGACTGGCTGATGACGGCGAAATCGGTGGCGCTCAAGGGCATTCTCAGTTTCTCCCGCTCAAGATCATGTTTGAAGCTTCGTCGATGCGCGCTTTCCAGCCCGGCGGTACGAAGATCGTCGAAGTCACGTCTTCTAGGATCATTGCCCCATCAAAACTCACACCCGGGGCTAGCGCTGCGCGCGCAGCGAACTTACAGGCGATCCGAGCTTTGCCGTCTGTAATGTCATGTGTCTGAAAGGTGTTGCCGGCGCTGGTCGAGGGTTTCGTTGTGTCGGCCAATGAGGGAACCTCCTGCGACGGTAAGACGACGCCCAGACGAAGAGCCACGATCTCGATCCTCTGGTCGTTCGCGGCGCCGTGAAAGTACATGCGTTGATGGGCTTCCTGAAATCGTTCGGCCAGTGCCTCGGTCGTGATATCGTTTAAGGTATCGGGGTCAATATCCACCGGAACCTCGTAGGCTTGGCCCACGAAGCGCATTTCCAACGTCAAAATGAACTGAGCGCGGTCACTTGCAAGCCCGAGATCGGCCATGCGGGCGAGCATGCGCTGGCGCATGTCGGCGTGAATCGCGGCCACAGCCGATGGGGCGGTACGGTTGAGCTCGATTCGGCGCGTCGTCGTGTCGTAAAGCCGGTAGTCGGCGGTGAGTAACCCGAATGCAGAGAGGACTCCCGCATAGGGCGGCACCAGCACCGTTTCGATGCCGAGCCCTTCGGCCACCCGTGCCGCATGCAACGGACC
>CAYGAS010000044.1:0-19698 GCA_964347935.1 uncultured Nitrospiraceae bacterium
CGATCTTTTAGAATGGACATAAACCGGGTGGCCTTCATCAAATTGCCGATGGCTGCGGTCTCCGTAACTTCAAAACAAACCTTCTCCGGCGACACCTCGCCCTCGTCGAACTTTTTGAGCACGAACTGCATAAACTCCGGATTTCCCACACTGTGCCCGGAAAGGTTAATCGTACAAACTTCAAGCCTGTCCAGCTGTTCTCTCTGTGACGCCAACCAATTGAATGCCGCCTGTGTCACCCACCGATCCAGCGTGGGCATCAAGTTGTATCGCTCCGCCGCATGCAGAAAAGACCCTGGAGGAATCATCTTGCCATCCGGATCCTCCATGCGCAGAAGAAACTCAAAATGAAGGCCCTCGTCTTTCTCATTCAGGCCCACAGGTACTATTAACTGGTAGAAAAGGTGAAAACGTTCTTGCTCCACGGCCTCGGTGATGCGTGATACCCACTGCATTTCTCCGTGACGCTTCACCAATGTACTGTCGTCTTCTCGGTAGACATGAATACGATTGCGGCCAGCGTCTTTGGCTGCGTAACAGGCCGCGTCAACGACACTCAGTACCCGCGATAAGGCCCCTGAAAATTCATCGATGAACACGATGCCGATGCTGGCTCCTAAGGCGAACGTTTTACCCTCCCAGTTGAAACGAAAATTTTGTATGCTTTGCAGCAGTTCTTCAGCGATCCGTATAGCATGCGATTCCGGACAATGTTCCAGCAATATACCGAACTCATCTCCACCGAGTCTCGCCAACGTGTCATGCTTTCGCAACTGGGCTTGTAGTGCGCTGCCCAGTTGACGTAGGTACTCATCGCCTGCCGTGTGGCCACAGGTGTCGTTGACCACCTTAAACTGGTCAAGGTCCAGATACATGAGCGCATGATGGGAGCGCTCGGTCTTAGTCAAGTTCAAGACAACATTTAGCCGGCGCTCGAACTCGCGTCGGTTGACCAATTTTGTCACCGGATCCCGCGTCGCCTGAAACGACAGGTCTAACTGGTAGCGCTTTATGATTTCACGCATCGAGCCCAAGCTATCGACTAGCTCACCCACCTCATCGTTTCCTGCCGCCGGCAAGGGCGCCTGCAGATCGCCATTGGCTAGCAGCGCCGATGTTTTCGACAGCTGTCTGAGCCTACGTCCGACACCGACTTCCAGCACAGCAATGGCGCCAACGAGCAGCGCAAGCACAATGCCGACGAACGTAGCTACATAATTTTTGCGTACGCTCGCCGCCGATGCACCGTAAGCGTCTGTGTCTAAACGCAGTATGAGCTCACCGGCGATGTTCCTGGAATTTTTTAAAGGCCGTCGCAGTATGTCCACCGCCCCCACGTCTCCATCCGAGGCGTCGGCGTGTGTCGCATACACCACCCTCCCTTCGCTATCAATTAATTCGAGACTCAACCAGCCTTTGTTGTCCCCCACGATAGTATTGAGCGTTTGCTTGATAGCCCCTGACTCTCTGCGGTCGATAAGCGGCGCCAGCGCCTCCGAGACACTGGCAAGGTGCCGAGACAGTTCCTGGCGCTGCTGACCTTCAATAGCGCTTTCGTAATCCGGTAACCAAAATGCGGCGACGTATAAACTCAGCAGCATGCTGAAAGCGATCACGATGACCATTAATTTTGTCCGCAGTTTCATCGCCTATGTTGTTCTCCGTCGCCAGTACGCTTGCGTCCAATAAGCCTAACCGCTCGCGATTTGCAAAAGTGTTTCAACTAATCAGCCGCCTTTGGGACATTTCGACCAACTGCGCCTGGAGCGGTCCCGGCTTAGCGATCGCGAACCCCTGTGCATAATCCACCCCCATTTCCTTTAGCTTGGTCAAAACATTCTGCTGTTCCACAGACTCGGCGATAGTACGAATATCCATGACATGGCCGATCTGATTAATGATTTCGACCATGGCATAGTCCACGGGATCATCGTCCGTGTCTCTAATAAAGCTGCCATCAATTTTCAGATAATCCACGCGCAGGTTTTTTAAATAAGCGAATGAGCTCAGGCCGCTTCCAAAATCATCTAATGCGAAATGCGCGCCCATGTCTTTTAGTACTGAAATAAACCGCATCGCGCGTGTCAAATTGGCGATGGCTGCTGTTTCGGTAATTTCGAAGCAAATATCATCGGTCTCAACATCACGTTGCTGCAGTTGATCCACTACGAAATCGAGAAAGCTTTCATCTGACAACGATTGTCCTGAGAGGTTTATCCCAAAAATACGACACGAGTCGCGGCGCCAAGCCTGGTGCTCCGAAATCATTGAACAAAACTTGCGAATTACCCAGCGGTCGATCGTAGGCATCATGTTGTAACGCTTGGCCGCAGGTAGAAAAGCTGCATTCGGCACGGGCTTACCGTTCTCGTCATACAAACGCAACAGTATTTCGCAATAATCATGCGTTCGTGCCTTTGCTGAAAGCGGCATGGCCTGCTGGGAATACAAATGAACACGTCCTTCCTCGAGTGCAGCACTGATCCGGGAAACCCACTGCTGCTCGCCGTGTCTTTGCGCAACTGTTTTTTGATCTGGCTGATAGACATGAATGCGATCGCGTCCGCAGTCCTTTGCAACATAACACGCTGCATCGGCGGCGCTGAGCACCTCTGTCAAACTGCCGCTATCAGCATTGATCGGAACCAACCCTACACTGACGCTGATTTCAAATACATGGTCTTGCCACGCAAAACGAAAATTTTGAACGGTGTGCCGTAAGCCTTCTGCGATTTTTATCGCCTGTTCGAGCGGACAGCCCTCAAGCAGAACAGCGAACTCATCTCCGCCGAGTCGCCCCAGGGTGTCGTTTTCTCGTACTCCGCCCTGCAGCACCGTGGCCAGTTGCCGGAGTAACTCGTCACCGGCGATATGGCCACAGGTATCGTTGACGGCTTTGAATTGATCCAGATCGAGGTAACAGATTGCATGATGTCGGGCCTCGCTGCGCGCATTTTCAAGCGCCCGCCGCAAACGCCGCTCGAACTCGTGGCGATTTACCAGTCCAGTCAGCGAATCATGGCTTGCCTGGTACGACATGCGGCGTGCAATGCCTCTGATCTCAGTCACATCGTGTAAGATCAATACGGTGCCTGCATTGCGATTCTGGCCGTCGTGAATCGGACTGATCGCAACCTCGACCGAAAAATCCTGCTTGTCGCTACGGTGAATCAATAGTGTCTGCTCTGAAAGGCGGTACATGGCGCCCTCGTCTAGGCAGCGCTTAACCGGATCGACGACCAGCTGTCCACTGGCGTCATCGATCAACTTGAGCACCTTTGGCAGCGTCAGACCCCGCGCTTCCGTGTTTGACCAGCCTGTCAGTTTTTCAGCAGCCGGATTGACATATGTGACGATACCGGTCATGTCGGTGGTGATTACACCATCTCCAATCGATTCCAAGGTCGTCTGTGCCAGTCGCCTCTCACGCTCCAATTCAGTTTCACTACGCTTCCTGTCCTCTATTTCGGTTTGCAGGCGCGTATTCACGCGTTCGGCATTTTCATGGGCTGCGGAAAGCTCACTAATGCGGTCGGTGTGCTCCAGACGCAATCGCAGCGAATGAGTGATTGCTGTGTTAGCAGATCTGACCGTCATCCACAAAGCCGCCGTGAACAGCAGCACCAGCGCAGCGATTAAGGCATGGGTTGGCTCGTCTTGGAGCAACAACCATGTGGTCAAGGGCAGCCAACTGGCCAACAAAAAAGCCGTGCAGGCACTCATCACGGTTGACATGTACGTCGCCGTGCCTGCGACCATACTGCCCAACACCAAGGCACCAAACAGGTGGTGCGGGCCGGCATCGGCAGCAAACACCAACGCCCCCGCAGTTCCCCAGCCGATCCCCGCCGCCCCGGCGCCGACCACGAGCAGAGATCGCCACCACACCAAGCGGCTGGCGGGCTCAGCCACGCGCTGATAGGCCCGTGCAGACAAGAGCCCGCCGAGGGTCACCAAGGCGATGAACCCCAACCAACTGATCAGCAGCAGGCGTCCTGTCACCGGCCACAGCACGACTCCCAATACTGCCGCGCCCAGCAGCGTTAGCATGGAGTAGCTGGGGACCCTCGCGTAGGCAGTTTTCAACTGCTCGTAGACCGTGCGCGGCGCAGCGGCGCTAGCCGTCCCCATAACCCCAGGCATGACGGCTTCACGCGGCCCGCTCGGCTCTCGAAGTGCAGACGTATCCATAAAACTCGTACTTGTTACCCCCGCCCGAGTCCTCTACCCCGTGCTGCCCAGCCCTTCGCCCCGGCGCGCACCAGCGCGGTTTGCCCTTAAATTCAGGCGCCTGCCGTCCGCACCGTCCTGGCTCGGGGGATCTCCTCCTGGTCGGCCGGCCTTTCCAGCCAACAAGGAGAAAATGAGGAAAAAACATTAAATATCAGCTACTTAAGGAAAGCTCTCGCCACCTTGAAGTAAACCCAGCCTTGACACTCCCAACAAGTATAGTCCGAGGGTGGCCTTCTGGCGCCGGCCCTATTGCTCTTCCGCGCCGCCACAAACGGGCACGTCCAGCCGCGGCTTAAAGGCGGTGCCGGCTCGTGAGCGCCGGCGTTGGCCCGATCGCCGATAGGCCAACGGCCCGCGCACCTTCAGACTCGTGATACCAGTCGCGCCACCGGCTGAAACGACACCGGGTGGATGGCGAAAAAACGCGCCTAGTTAGGGTCCTTTTCTCCAACCGAGGCGCCGCCTAAGAAATCTATGTGCGCGACCCGGTCTCCTACGGCTTCGTCGTACTCGAAAGCTTTCCGAGGCTTCGAAGGTGACCGATCCCTCCGGACGAGCGCCCGAAGGCCGAGTTTGGCAAGGTGCAGCGCACTTACATACCGATGCACACCATCATGAGGATCGATAAGGTGGAAAAACAGGGCACAGCGAAGATCGTAACCGCGCTGGTCAATGTCGATACGGTCACGCCTTTTGCGCTGCCGGCCTACACGCCGAGCGGCACTTCAGGTAAGCGCTGAGATTGGCGCGCGCCGTCTAAGCACCCACACGCCACATTCCGGTCGAGCTGTAGCGTTCGCCCGTGTCACACAAGAGCGTTACGATACTTCGATAAGTGCCGCGGCAAGCGAGTTCTACTGCTGCGTGTACGTAGGCGCCTGACGAGGGGCCAACAAAGAGACCTCGAAGCGCCAACTTTTGACACATGCTGATCGCATCTTCGATGGTCACCGGCATGTGCTCATCGATCAACGAGTCGTCAAGAATTGCGGGCACGATGTCCTCCGGCGCGCCCAAGGGTTTCAGGCCTTCAATACCTGGAAATCGATCCGGCATCACCGACACAATGCGAATGTCTGGCCGCACTTCCCGCAAACGTCGGCCGATGCCAGTAATGCTGCCGCCCGTACCCACACCGGCAACGAACGCGTCTGGCGCGGCGCCTGTCCTGACCATGATCTGCTGCAAGATCTCGGTTCCGGTGCCCTGATAGTGTGCTCGCCAGTTTCCTGCATTGCTGTATTGATCGCAGTACCAATAAAGATCCGGGTGACTTTCCGCCAGGCGTCGCGCCTCGAGCACAGCAAAATCATAACCTTCCAAGGGATCAGTAATGATTGTTTCAGCGCCATAGGCCGCGATGCGCTGTAGCCGTTCTTGGCTGGCGTTACCGGGCACCACGATGCTAACGGGAATACCCAGCGCAGCACCGATCATGGCGTAAGCGATGCCGGCATTGCCAGAAGAGGAATCGAGCAAGCGGCGCCCCCCCGCCAGTTGCCCCTCTTCGACGGCCTGCCTGATCATAAATGCGACTGAACGGTCTTTCAGTGACCCGCCGGGATTGCCGCTTTCGAGCTTGCCGAAAAGCCTCGTGCCGGGGGCCGCTTCCGCTACTAAGTCGAGCTCGATCAACGGGGTGTTGCCGATCGCCGCTATGATATCCGGCATCACAGCGTTCTTGGCTGCTCGAAGAGTAATGCCGTCGGTCAACTGTTTCGCCGGCATCTTGGGCGTGTTAGTCCTCAAAATTATTATTGGGGATCGAGAGGTTATTACTGGGGACGAAAAAGTGTTCCTGCCCTAGGCACTGCACACCGAGCAGAGCTGCTCGTAGTCCTCATAACCGGGAAATTCGTTGCCTTCCCCGCAATAGCGACAGGCCGGATCGGGCTCCAGCTTGAGCTCCGTGAAGTGTGCTCGCAGGGCATCATAATACAACATCTTTCCAACGAGCGGCTCACCAATACCGAGAATGATCTTGATCGTCTCAACGGCCTCCAAAAGCCCGACCACGCCCGGCAAGATCCCCAGGACGCCGGCTTCGGCGCACGACGGTGCCAACTCGGCGGGCGGCGGCTCGGGATAAAGGCAGCGATAACACGGTCCACGCCTCTTTGCATACGCCGGCCAAAACACCGACACCTGCCCCTCAAATCGATAGACTGCCCCGTGCACATTGGGCAAGCCCAGCTTGACACACGCATCGTTAACCAGGTAGCGAGTTGGAAAATTATCTGATCCGTCGACGATCACGTCGTAGCCTTTGAAAACCTCTTCGACGTTGCTGCTATCGAGACGCGTCTGATAACCGACGACACGCACGGATGGGTTGAGCGCCACGAGCGCATCGCGAGCCGACGCGACCTTGGGCGTACCGACGCGCTCATCCGTATGCAAAATTTGGCGCTGCAGGTTAGTGCGATCGACAACGTCGTCGTCGACGACGCCAATCGTGCCTACCCCGGCTGCGGCCAAATAGAGTGCGGCCGGTGAGCCCAAGCCACCGGCACCGATCAACAGCACCTTGCTATCGATAAGTTTCAGCTGACCTGCCTCGCCGACCTCCGGCATGAGCAAGTGCCGCGAGTAACGTTCTCGCGCCTCGCCATTGAGCACCCGCGGAATTTCGAAGGGTAACCCATCGTTTTTCCAGCGCGTAAAACCGCCGACGATGTTTCGAACGTCGCGGTAACCTAACTGCTTCAGTGTTTCTGCGGCAAACAATGAGCGCAAACCAGTCGCGCACAGGACCAAGATGGTGCGATCGGTATCTGGCACCGCGTCCTCGACCCGCAGCTCGAGAAATCCTCGACCCAGCCGGTGCGCTCCCAGCGGGCTGCCTTGCGCCACCTCATCGCTTTCTCGCACATCGATCACGGCCGCGCCCTGGCGCTGCAGCTGTACGGCGTCGGCTGGATTGACTTGCGGGATGCTGGCTTTAAGCTCGGCGACGCGCCGATCTCGGCCCTTGTTCGCGCCACCAGCGACCGCCGGGATGATGGAAATTACGTCGTCGTCTGCGACTGGCGTCGCCAGACCCTTCAGCGAACGCACGTTCTCACTGCCGCGAAACACATTAACGAAGTTGCGCAGCTCCCCCTGCGGATTCATGACTCGCTCGACTACGCCCGCGTGGGCTGCCCCTAGCGCCGCCAGCGCTTCGCCGACAGTGGCTCCTTGCACGCGTACCTGATCCGCGCCACCGGTAAAGCTACGCAAGGGAGTAGGAATTCGAACTGTTACGGTTGACATCGCTCGATCGGGTCCTCCACGAATTCATTACTGCTGAGGCGCCACGCACGCACGTCCGCGATCCCGTCACGGGTGACGGACACTATCACATACGACCAGCCTTCCCAAGCCGCTTCCCGATCGGTTTCCGACGGGTGCGCCGAATGATCAGGATGCGAGTGCCAGACACCGACGATCTCCAGGCCGTCTGCGCGGGCACGCTCGTCGGTGACCAGGAAATCGCCCGGGTCGAGTTCGTAGCGATCATGGGCACGGGTCTCGTTCAAATTCCGGGCCTGCGTCACTTGGCGCACCTGGATGCCGGTATTTTCGGTCCGTCCGACGAGCAGACCACAGGTCTCGAGCGGATAACCACCGCGCACCATGTGTTCCAGCTGCGAAAGGGCTGTATTCGGCATATAGACCACGGCCATGGCAATACTTTACTGGAATACTCGGGAATTCGCCACAGCAGCGACTCGCGCATAGCCCTGACGCGCGTGAGACTATCCTGCCAGACTCGCCGTCGGCTCCTGCGCCTACACGGCACACGTGCGGGGCAGCGATAACCTGTGAGGTTGCTTCCGCGCCAACGAACGGCTAGGTTTTCGTTCAGTCGGTTGACGCGCCGCCGGTGCTTCGCCGTGCCCATGTCCGCCGGCCGTCAGGAGCAGGAACACCCATAACGACATTGACCCATGAGTCTTGCCACCAAAATCGTCACCGCCAAGTCTGCTGACGATTGTGATCTGGCGTCTGAGCGATGAGCACGACAGTTCTCGTCAGCGGTGGCGCCGGGTACATCGGGTCACACACTTGTCGTCACCTGCTGGCTGCCGGCCACGAGCTAGTGGTCATCGACAACTTTTACTCCGGCCATCGCTGGGCCGTGCCGCAGCAGGCACACCTGATCGAGGGCGACATCGGTGACTATGCGCTGGTCAGCGAGGTCTTGCGCCGCCATCACATTGACGCGGTCGTTCACTTCGCCGGTCACATAGTCGTACCGGAATCCGTGCGCGAGCCGCTGAAGTACTATCGTAATAACACGGTCGCATCCAACCGCCTGCTGCAGGCCTGCCTCGACACCGGCGTAGAAAAGTTCATCTTCTCCTCCACTGCGGCCGTGTACGGCATTCCCAGCAGCCTCCCAGTCGCAGAGGACGCCGACGTACAACCGATCAATCCATACGGCACCTCGAAGCTCATGACGGAGTGGATGTTGCGTGACCTGGCTGCCAGTGGCGCCCGTTTTCGCTATGTCGCCTTGCGCTACTTCAACGTTGCTGGTGCCCGCCTTGATGGCACGCTTGGACAGGCCACGCCGGACGCCACTCATCTAATCAAGCTCGCCTGCGAAGCGGCCTGTGGAATCCGAGATGGCGTCACTATTTACGGCACCGATTACCCGACGGCCGACGGAACCTGCATCCGCGACTACATACATGTCGACGATCTTGCCAGCGCGCACGTAGCGGCGCTGGATTACTTGTCCGAAAACAACGATTCACAGATATTGAACTGTGGATACGGTCGAGGCTTCAGCGTGCGCGAAATCCTCGATACCGTAAAAGAAGTCAGTAACATAGATTTTGCGGTGACAGAAGGAGATCGCCGCGAAGGCGATCCACCGAGCTTGATCGCTAACGCTAGTCGCATCCAGCAGCGATTGAACTGGCACCCCAGCCTGCAGGACATCAAGCTCATCTGCCAATCGGCCTATAATTGGGAACGCAATTATCTGCGCATGAAGTCCACGCTGGCTGCTGAAAAGCACTGAATTCTAGCCCAGACATCCGGCTGGCATGCGCATCTTTTCCACACTTTACGCCAAGGTCATCAGTCTGGCCGGCCATCCTCACGCCGTGCATTACCTTGCCGGCCTAAGTTTCGCCGAGTCATCGTTCTTTCCCATTCCCCCCGACGTCATGCTAGTCCCGATGACCTTGGCGAACCCCCGGCGCGCCTGGTTCCTCGCCGCGCTGACAACCGCCGCCTCGGTGCTGGGCGGCATCGCCGGTTATGCCATCGGCCTGCTCGCGTTCGACCTGATCGAGCCGTTGCTGCATCGCGCCGGTTACTGGCAGGCCTATCTGCAGGCCAGAGAATGGTTTGCCGTCTGGGGTTTCTGGGCCGTGTTGCTTGCCGGCTTTTCGCCCATCCCGTACAAGATCTTCACCATCGCCGCCGGCGTTGCGGCATTGTCGTTCCCACTATTTGTGATCGCCTCCATAATCGGTCGGGGCGCACGCTTTTTTCTGGTCGCTGGACTTATTTACTTAGGCGGAGAAAAAATGGAGCGCAAACTGCGCCAGTACGTCGAGTACCTCGGGTGGTCATTGGTGGCCCTGGCCGTCATCGCTTATCTATGGTTGCGCACGTAGCTCGGGCGCACCGTCGTCGCTGAGCCATGCGTCGATCTCAAGCCGACCCCTGCAAGATCGCTGCGCGCAGCTCATCATACGTAGAGGCCACTGGAAATTGTGGATATTCTGCGTTGATGGCCTCCGGGGGACGAAACAAGATTCCGACATCGGCCTCCATCAGCATGCCCAGATCGTTGTAGGAATCGCCGGCAGCGATCACACGAAATTTCAACGCATGCAGCGCCGTCACCACCTGGCGTTTCGGATCCGGCTGTCGCACGTGGTAATTCACGATGCGCCCGGCAGTATCGATGTCCAAGGAGTTACAAAACAACGTCGGCCACCCCAGTTGTCGTAGCAAGGGAGCGGCGAATTCATAATAGGTATCGGAGACGATGATGAGCTGATAGCGCTGTCGCAGCCAGCGCAAAAACTCCAGTGCTCCTGGAAGCGGCTCCATTGATTCAATAACCTTATTAATACTGTCGATGCCCAAATCATGCTGGGCGAGCAGTGCCAATCGCTGCTTCATCAAGACGTCGTAGTCAGGGATGTCGCGCGTGATTAAGCTTAACTCGGCAATACCCGTGTGTTCGGCGATACCGATCCAAATCTCAGGGACCAGGACGCCCTCAAGATCCAGGCAGGCAATGTGAGTCATGGATTACCGTCTTTTTCCTTCTACGGGGAGCCAGTGCTGCACTGGGCTCAACGCCCGCGACAGGATAACATGTCGCCCTCTACTTTCCATGGTGAATCGAAGAATACGCTGCACCATTGTTGACCATGAACGATCGAGAAGATCCCATTGAGCTCTTTCGCCGCTGGCTGGCAGACGCCGAAGCCCACGAACCCGGCGATCCCGCCGCCACAGCGTTGGCCACCGCCGACAGCACGGGCAAACCGTCGGTGAGGATGGTATTGCTGCGCGGGGTCGACCACGACGGATTTGTGTTCTACACCAATCTGGCGAGCCGCAAGGCCAAGGAGCTGCAAGCAAATCCGCACGCGGCGCTTTGTTTTCATTGGAAGTCACTGGATCGCCAGGTGCGGGTTTCCGGAAATGTCGAGCCCGTGAGCAATGAGGAGGCCGATGCCTATTTCGCCACGCGTGAGCGCACCTCGCAGATCGGCGCATGGGCATCACGCCAATCTGAGCCGCTGGAAGGCCGCTTCAAGCTCGAGACACGCGTGGCCCAGTACGCGGCCAGGTTCGGGATCGGCAAGATACCGCGCCCTGACTTTTGGTCTGGCTATCGGCTACGGCCCGCGGAGATCGAATTCTGGCAGAAGCGGCCGTTTCGGCTGCACGAACGCGTCCTATACCATCGCAGCGAAAACGGCTGGCAAACACTCCTGCTTTACCCCTGATGGCGCCCGGGCTCTTTGCTTGAATCGCGCCCCGCCCTGTGGTGAGTGCGTCCCATTGCGTCCGCAGTAGGCTGGCAAATTTCGCGTTGAATAATCTGTTCGTCGCTCATGTACAGCCCACTTTTTCGGCTTGCCCTGCCACCAACAGGCGGGCTCATGCTTAACCAGCGTCCTCGAGCTGTGTCCCTGTCACCACATACTTGCACGAGCGTTGCCACCGTGACACAGCAGTTGCGCCTCTAGTGTGCAAAGATTCCTTCTATCTCCACCAACAGATCGCTGCGACAAAGATCCCCCTGCAGGTAGAGTACGGTCGGGTCTTGCCCCAAGGTTCGCGTTAAGGCGTCTTCGATCAACGGAAAATCCGCCGGCCGCCGCACGTAGACCTTGAGCGCGCTCGCTTCGGCAATGCCACCAAACGCCACACCTGCTGTGTGTGAGGCTTCTGCCAGCAAGGCCTGCAAATTTCGTAAAATTTCTTGTAGTTGGCTGCGCACATCACCGCTGTGCACGGTGCTGTGGCCAACAATGCTAGCGGTCCCGGAAACGTAGAGTTCAACGTCCGCGCCCCATGTCTTGGCCATGGCGCGCGAAAATGATGGGCTCTGCGCACTGTATTGTGCGGGATAACGGTAAGCGCTCAGCTGGCGCGGATTCTCCACGGGCGTGCCGGGTTCGCGCGCTGACAGAAAGTACAGGGTGACTCCGGAATCCCGGCTACCGATCACGCTGGCCGCCGGTAGCGCCCGTTCGAAATCCGGCTTGAACTGCGCGAGTGCCCGATAGCGCCCGGCACAGAAACGATGATAGCGTGGCTCACCTTCCTGAATACCATTGATGTCGCCGAAGACATTCCAGATCCGCAGAAAATGTGGATATCCTTTCGCATTGCTTAAACGGATCACATCGGCATAAATGTCGTAAGTTATTTCGTCCAACGATGCCGTTGCCAGCTCTGCCCGCTGACACACACCGAAGAGTATCTCGTCGTTTGTAGCATAATCGATATTTTCGAATCGCCCCCGCTCGACAGATGTCGCGCACGACCATAGCTCGAGATACCGTGTTGCGCCGAGTTGCGACAGCGGCACCGTTACCAGGGGGCAACCAGATTGAGATAATAGACGCTCGCCATAGTTGATTACCGTCAGTAATTGCTCCGATTGCGCGTCTGGCGCGGCCAACGCTGCGCGTGGAACATAGCGGATCTTAATCGGCGCGTGCTGAGTCACGGTTTATGGCACTCCTGCAGAGCAGCCTCCAATTCTACTGAGGCCGCGTGGCTAACGCCAAATGGATCCCATGCCGGTCAAAGTCGATCTCGCCCCGGCGCGGTGCGCTTCTTTACTTGTGTTGTCACAAGATATCGGTAGGATTCGCCACACAGGCAATAATCCAGGCACGGACATGGGCGAAACCACCGAGTCAACACGAGCTGTTCCGCTGTTGGTTGCAGCAGCGGCCTTTGTGGTCGTCGTGGCGGGCATGCGCGCGGCCGAAGCCATACTGGTGCCGTTTTTGCTGTCGCTATTTCTGGCCATCATCAGCGCGCCGCCACTGTTCTGGCTGGAGCAAAAAGGCATTGCACGCCCACTGGCGATGCTGGCAGTCATTGCCGGCATCGTCACCATCTTACTGCTGCTGGCAGCGATCGTTGGCTCCTCGATCGATGGTTTCACGCGCAACCTCCCGACGTATCAGACGCATTTGCGCGAGATCATCAGCACATTGCTGAACTGGCTAAAAGACAAGGGAGTAACGATTCCAGAGGCACAACTGACGAGGTATCTGGATCCCGGTGCGATTCTGAGACTCGTCGCCAACGCTCTGAATGGCCTCGGCGGGGTATTAGGCAACCTTTTTCTGATCCTTTTGACCGTGCTGTTCATTTTGTTCGAGGCATCGAGCTTTCCCTTAAAGCTCAAAGCAATCCTCGGCGGCGATCATGCGTCGCTAAGCGACCTGGGCAAGCTCACCGAGAATGTCAGACGTTACCTGGCCATTAAGTCGTGGACCAGTCTCGCGACCGGCGTGGCCGTTGCTTTTTGGCTTAAGATTGTGGGCGTGGATTTTCCGGTGCTATGGGGTCTGCTGGCGTTTTTGCTGAACTACATCCCTAACGTCGGCTCCATTATCGCCGCCGTGCCTGCTATCTTGCTGGCCCTCATTCAGCTCGGTATTGGCGCGGTCGTGTGGACAAGCGTCGGCTATGTCGCCATCAACATCGTCATCGGCAGCATTATCGAGCCCCGGTATATGGGACACCATCTCGGGCTATCGACGCTGATTGTCTTCATATCGATGGTGTTTTGGGGTTGGGTGCTGGGACCGGTTGGAATGTTTTTGTCCGTGCCCCTGACTATGACGCTCAAGCTCGCGATGGAACAAGATCCGCGCACTCGCTGGATCGCCATCTTGCTGGGATCGGAAGGCTACGCGCGAGCCCTGTTGCCCAATACCGCTGAAGCGACCCCAAACCCTGTCCCGGAGGACAGGCCCCCGAGTAAAGACGGAGGCACGGCGTCGCCATGATATAACCCACGCTAGTTCAATGTGTTGGCGCA
This sequence comes from uncultured Nitrospiraceae bacterium, assembly GCA_964347935.1. Classification (GTDB taxonomy): domain Bacteria; phylum Pseudomonadota; class Gammaproteobacteria; order Acidiferrobacterales; family SPGG2; genus SZUA-472. The sequence continues at coordinate 13,769 of CAYGAS010000044.1, forward strand.
CGTCTTGTCCAGCACCCGATCTGGCCCTAAGCTTTTTAAGGGCAGAGTATTCGCGACGGCGTAACGAGCAGCCGGTGAACGAGACAACGGGCAAAAGGGAAAGCGATAACGACAAGCGCGTATATGGCTTCTACCCCGACGCTCAGCGCTGCCCACTCAGTACCGGCTAACGGCAGGGAACAGCCATATGGATGCGGATGGACGGAAACACTACCGGGTCACGCCTGATCAGCAACAGAGCCTTAACGTCACTGTACAAACGGCCGACGGCCGGATTTTTTCGGCCGAGCTTCTGGACATCACCGTCGAGGGGGCGGGCACCCGCTTCCGTCGCGACGCCGGCCCGACACTGGCGCTCGGTCAGGGCGCCACTCTAACATTTACATCCGCCCGTCTACGCCAACCGATCCAAGTGCACGCTAAGGTGCGCTCGCGTGCTGAGCTCGGTGCCTTTCGCAGCTACCGCTACGGCTTCGAGTTCGATGAGCGCGACGAGCTGCAGCGTCAACTCTCCGGCGAGATCTTTCGCCTGTTCAACCAGCGCCTGACTTACCGCGTCGAGCCGGATCCGGCCGAACCGATTGAGATGTGGATTAGACTACCCGAGCAGGATTCGGCGACACCACACTCAGCGTCTGAGTCGATGGCGCGCGGTCGGGTCAAGGACATATGCGGCGTCGGTGCGGCGCTGCTGCTCGATCGCGAAGTAGACGCGATATTTGCCGCCACAGATCTGGTCGAGGTCAGCTTCGCACTCTCCGATAAAGGCGCTCGCCTGCACCTCGCCGCCTGGATACGACATCGGGAGCTGCAGGACGAGTACGTATGCTACGGATTAGAGTTCGATAGCGTGCGCTCACAGAATTTCACCCAAACGCAGAAAGAAATTCTCAGCTACGTCAAGCGCCGCCAGCTCGCCGAGCCCCCTAGGCGCTTGCGATAGTCTCAAAAAGCATCAGCTGGGCAACGCGCAAGACTGCGAAAGCAGGCGCTGCGCGAATGCCGGATACACCCTGCCGATCGCCTCGCCGACCGGACCCCGAATCAGGCTCAGAGTATTCTCGTCGGGTGTCAGCGTCTGCTCTATGTCATCCGCAGCATCAAAGTCGAAGCCGGTCTGCTCGCGGATTTCCTGCAGCGTATGCCCCGGGTGAATACTCGCGAGGCGGAAACGACGCTGCGAGCGGTCGAAGGCAAATACGCAACGTCCCGTCACCAGTGCATAGGGGCCGCCCGGGCGATAGACGTGCTCGGGACTGCACCCCGCCGCGCTCACGAAATCCACGCGCGGAACCAAGACGCGCGGCGTGTGCTCCTCGCGGAACAGGATCACACGCGGAACCAGGAAGTACAAATAGGCTGACCCGAAGGACCCAGGAAAGCGAATTCGGGTGCGTGGATAATTGCCGATTCCAACAAGGTTGAGATTGGCCGCGCCATCGATTTGTCCACCACCGAGAAAGAATGCGTCGACACGCCCCTGCGCGGCGCAGTCGAAAAGCTCGCGTGCTCCGTCGGTAAAAAAGTTGTCGCGCTCGCTACCCAGCACCGAGACGCGCATGCCGCCCTGCGACCACGCCTGCGCCAGCAGCGCGGCCGCACCCGGTACAGGCGACGAAGCGCCCACGGCTACATGCCCCAGACCCTGCAGCATGCGCGCAATCGTAAAGATCAACAGTTCCTCGGTAAGCCATGAGGGTGCGTGATCGCCCATTTATTCACCCGTGCCCGCGTACATACTCGCCGACATAGCGTGCAAAGCCCTGTTCCGTCGCTGCCCGCTCGACGTAGTGCTGCAAGTGCGCACGATCCGCCGGGTAACAGCCGCGCAGGCCGATTGGCCAGGCACCGTTAGGGGCTTCGGCGATGGCGTTGATATAGAGCGCCGGGATGGTGCCTGCCGCCCAGCGATCATCGGCGAGCAGATTGTCGTCGCTGAGCGCCTCGACAGTGACGAATGACGCTGCGGCAGCATGCGCCATCAGCATCAGCTCGCGCCGCACACCGATCCAGACGTTGCCCTGTCTGTCGGCTAAGGCGGCGTGAAACAGAGCCACATCCGGACGAATGGCCGGTAGCAGAACCAGCGGATCGTCATGGCCCGGCGCCGCGAAGGGATTATCAATGACCTTCCAGTCGTCTCGATTCGCCAACAGGTCAGAGCCCAAGATGCCGCGCAACGGCATGAACGGAATACCCTTCTCGGCTGCCTGCAACCCCGCGTGGATCACGGGGCATGTGGCATCGCGCAGCACGATGGCGCCGCTGCTTACGGCAGCCGTGAATCGAGGCGCCGGTCCAAACTCCCCGAGCGTGAGGGCAGACGTCTCGAGCGTCGCCACGCAGCCGGCACCGATCAGCATGTCGCCCTGAAATCCCAATTGCGGCACGCCTATCAGGTGCAGACGTTTCACCGGCCGGCGTATCAGTGACCGCACCACGGCCATGGAACAACCCGAGTAGTCGGGCGGTACCGCCACGCAGGCGCCGTCGGGTACCTGCGCGGCCAACTCATCGACCGTTAGGATCGTGACAGCTGCGTGCTTGTCCACTCGCCGTACTCACTCTGCCCGCTGATATGCACTGTGGCCCCCGACCGCGCATCAGGAACGGCAAAAGATGGTTGCATAGGGGCGTACCTCGACGCAACCGACGCATCGATAGCCGCTGCAAACTTCATGCGCTACCCGAATGGCGGGACAAAAACAGGGGGGTGACGAAACTGCGAACACGGCAGGCCAAACGGAAGATTCGCACCGCTCAGGCGTCGCAGCGAGTCAGCTCGACGGTTGGCCCTGCGGCAGGCAGCGGTTAAGATCGACATCGTACCGCTAAAGGGAATGATAATGAAGAGATCTGCTTCAACTCCGTTTATGGCGCCCTACCTGATCGCCGGCACGGTCTTCGTCAGTGCTGTAGCGTCAAGTTACTCCGAGCCGGCCCATGCCAAGATTTCTGGGCGCGCGCTGATGGAACAGTGCGTCTCCAGTCTCACGGTTGCACAAACCGTCTGTAACAGCTACATCGAGGGGCTCATTGAAGGACACACCCTGAGCACGGGCGGGACCATGGGCAAAACCAAGTTTTTCTGCATGCCCCCCAACGCCAGCACCAGCAAAGCAAGGAAAATCATCGTCAAATATCTGAAGAAGAACGCTGCCGAGCTGGAACGAAATGCGGGCGAGCTCGTTTATCAGGCACTGGCCGACGCCTGGCCCTGCAAGTAAGAATCGGCGGGCGTCCACCAGGCGGTCGTGCGCGCCCAGGTTGATTTTTTTCTTCATCAAAAATGCAAAACCCCGCATCGGCGGGGTTTTGGACACGGTCCTCGGCGCGCAGCGATCAACTGCTAATAAGCTTGCTCTCGATGTTCGAGAATGCGCTTTCTGCACCATTGAGACTGACCGCCTTGACGGCAAAATAATGCTCTCCTTCGGCCAGGCCCTCGATCAGCACCGTCGTGTCGATGTCGCTCACCGACCGCACCAACTGCAGATTCTGCGGCGACGACCCCTGATAAACGTTGAAGCCGCGCAATTCAACCGGTGTCCCGTCGGTGTTAGTGGTGGGGGGCGTCCAGGAAAGCATGGCCGTGCCCGTCCCGACCGTGCCGCCGCCCACTACTATCGGGCTGGAATCTGAGCCGCCGCCGCTCCCGCACCCGCCCATGGCGATGAGCGCCAAGGCGATAAATGCAGACTTCAGGCTACCACCTAATGTTGAACGATCCATCGTTGTTACCCCCTTTTAGTGTCTGGATTGCGTCTCTACTAGAGACGTTTAGGCCAGATTTCGTTGTCGTTGGGGTGAAATGTGTCACCCGGAGCGTGTGCGAAATTAACATTTATAACCGCCCTGTGGCGACAGAATATCGGGTAAAATGGTAACTTCGTCGGATAAATCACTGAAAACGCAGCACTAGCCGCAGCGCAGACCGGATCACAGGGTGAGTGCCCGCCAAGGGGGGTTGCCGCGAGGGCCATGCCGACGGGTGGTCTACCAGCCGGGGGGCAGCTTGTCCTTGATGATGATGCGCTTGCCTTCGATCTTGATGTAGTCGCCCCGCGCCAGGTCCTTCATGATACGGCTCACCATCTCGCGCGACGCCCCGACCATGTTGGCCAGGTCCTGGTGAGTCAGTCTTTCGTCGATGACCTGATGACCTTGCTCTTCCTTGGCCAACTGCAACAGCGTGCGCGCGATCCGACCGTAAACGTCCAGTAACGCCAGACTTTTTACGTTCTCGGTGGTGGCCCGGAGTCGCTCTGCCAGCCCGCGCATGAGGCTGATGGCGATCTTGGGTTCGGTGGATAGGTAGCGCTCGAAGGCGTTGCGCGTGATCATTAACAGCGTGCACGGCTCCATACTCATTACCGAGGCGGAACGCGGCGCTTCATCCAGGAGCGCCAGTTCGCCAAAGTAGTCACCTGCCCGTTGTATCGCGACGATGACTTCCTTTTGCTGCTCGTCTGTGAGAAAGATCTTTACCTTCCCCGACAGGATCACATACAACGAATCGGTATGATCTCCCTCATTGATGATGACGCTGTTCTTGGGATAGTTGCGAGTCACCGCCAGGCGCTCGATCGCCTCAAGCTCCTCGCGGCCGAGCACGGAGAAAAGAGGAATGTTCTGTAACATGGTCACGGGCACCGCTTTTCGGCCAAATAGATTAGCAATTTCCGGATATCCCTCTCAAACGGAGCGATGACATTAACCCTGCACCGGTTCTCCACCGAACAAGACTTGGTTGTAAGCAAACAGTGCGGGTGCCCCGCCCGTGTGCAGAAACACGACATTCTCGCCAGCCTTCAACACCCCCTGTCGCAAAAGACCGATCAATCCGGCAAAAGATTTGCCTGTATACACCGGATCCAGCAACAGGCCTTCCCGCTCGGCAGCCAGGTGAATCGCCTCGAGCGTGCCGGCGTCAGCCTGCCCGTAACCCGGGCCAAGATAGGCATCCTCGACCCAAATATCGTCGGCCTTGACCAGGCCGGATCGACCAAGCAGCCCGGCAAGCCTACCTGCCATCTCCTGCACCCGATTCCTCTGGGCGTCGGCGCCGCGACGCACGCAGATTCCGACGACGCGCGCCCGGCTCCCCAGGGCGCGCAGTCCCGCGAGCATACCGACATGCGTGAAGGCGCCGCCGCTGGCTAGCACGATGACGTCAATCTGCGCACCCATGTCCTCGGCCTGCCGTAGTAGCTCCGCAGCAGCGGCCACATAGCCCAACGCGCCAACCGGCGGATGATCTGCCGTAATGGAGATGACATGAGGTGATGCCCCCTCTTGCCTGGCTCGCTCGGCAATCTCGCGCAGGTGTTGATCGGCCCCGCTTTCGTCCTCGCCTTCAGGGTAGAAGTGAAGATGCGCACCGAACAGCCGGTCCAGCAGCACGTTTCCGGAAACATAATACTCCTCCGGCATGCCCGGCACGCGACTCTCGAGCTGAATGTGGCAGCGCATTCCGAGCTTGCACGCCGCTGCGGCCATCATTCTGACGAAGTTCGACTGCGTCGCCCCAGTGCTGACAACGGTGTCGCAGCCCTGCGCCAGCGCTTCACCGAAATAGAACTCGAGCTGGCGCGCCTTGTTGCCGCCCATCGCAAGTCCCGTGCAGTCATCGCGCTTGACAAAGAGCTGCGCGCCGCCGAGCTCACGGGCGAGGTTCGGTAAGGGCTCCAACGGCGTTGGAGCGTGGGCCAGTGCAGCCCGCGGAAATCGTTCTAGCATGGATGACCTTCTTTTCGACGTAATCTTTTGCGTCAGGCGAGCAGTTTACACGCTATTGAGGGGCGGGTGGCGCGCGACCCGAAGTCGCCAGCCATCAGTGACTTGCGCCTACCTCGGCCGAGCACCAGCGGGTGAGCTTTGGCACTGAAATTCGATGCTGCAAGCACGCTTGCGGCGAGCGCCACCGCCGC
>CAYGAS010000045.1:0-8141 GCA_964347935.1 uncultured Nitrospiraceae bacterium
CCAATTTCAAGAAGATGGCCGAGAGCTACGGGCATGTGGGCCTCCACATTGAAAAACCGGGGGATGTCGAAGGGGCCTTGCGGGACGCGCTGAATATCAAGGACCGCCTGGTGTTCATGGATTTCATTACCGACCAAACGGAGAATGTGTATCCGATGATTTCGGCCGGCAGCGGCCATCACGAGATGCACCTGTCGCCGTCTACCGGCGAGACGCCTGCCAAGCGGGAGCTGGCATAGTGCCATGCGACACATCATATCTATCCTTCTGGAGAATGAGGCCGGCGCGCTTTCGCGGGTAGCCAATCTGTTTTCTGCGCGTGGTTACAACATCGATTCGCTGACGGTGGCGCCTACCGAGGACGAAACCCTGTCGCGCATGACATTGGTGACACGGGGTTCGGAGAACGTGATCGAGCAGATCACGAAACAGCTGCACAAGCTCGTTGACGTCGTGAAACTGAGCGACCTGACCGAGGGAAGGCATATCGAAAGGGAGATGATGCTGATCAAGGTCAGGGCAGTCGGTGGTGCGCGTGACGAAGCCAAGCGGCTGACTGATATCTTTCGTGGCCGCATCATCGACGTCACCGAGACCAGCTACGCGATCGAGCTTACCGGCCCCGGCGACAAGCTGGATGCATTCATCGAGGCCATTCGCGGTCTCGGCATCATCGAGCTGGCGCGCACGGGCGTGTCGGGGATTGCCCGCGGCGAGAAAGGCTTACGCGCCTAGCGCGCGAGCGCCGATTGTTGCCGGCTCACCGTTGGGACACCTTCGGGACGCCTACCCTGTGCAAGAGGACAAAACATGAAAGTCTATTACGATAAAGATGCGGATATTTCGATCATTCGCGCCAAGAAGGTCACCATTGTCGGCTACGGTTCTCAAGGTTTCGCCCACGCAAACAATCTGCGTGATAGTGGAACCGCCGTGACGATCGGGTTGCGCGAGGGTTCGGGTTCGTGGGCCAAGGCAGAGAAGGCGGGTTTCACCGTCCAGGCCGTGGCCGACGCGGTACGCGATGCCGACGTGACTATGATTCTCGCGCCCGATGAAAAGCAAGCGTCACTTTACGAAGAGCATATTGCACCTTCACTCAAGAAAGGGACGGCGCTCGCATTCGCCCACGGTTTTAACATCCACTTTGGCTTCATCAAGCCGCGCGGAGATCTGGACGTATTCATGGTGGCGCCCAAAGGGCCGGGCCATTTGGTGCGTTCCACCTACACCGAAGGGGGCGGCGTGCCGTCGCTGGTGGCCGTTCAGCAAGACGCCTCTGGCCAGGCGCGGGCCATCGCGCTCTCTTATGCCGCTGCGATCGGTGCCGGTCGCGCCGGCATTATCGAGACGACATTCCGGGAAGAGACCGAAACCGACTTGTTCGGGGAGCAAACCGTGCTTTGTGGAGGTCTCACTTCACTGGCGCTCGCCGGCTATGAGACGTTGACGGAGGCGGGCTATGCGCCGGAGATGGCGTACTTCGAGTGTTTGCACGAGCTCAAGCTGATTGTGGATCTAATGTATGAGGGCGGGGTGCAGAACATGCGTTATTCGATTTCGAACACCGCCGAGTATGGTGACCTCACGCGCGGTCCGCGAGTCGTCAATGAGCAGACCAAGGCTGAAATGAAGAGGATCCTCAAGGACATCCAATCCGGCGAGTTCGCAAAGGAATGGATGGCGGAGAACGCCGGCGGGGGCAAACGCTTCGCGGCCCTGCGTGCCAAGGCGGCGGAGCACCCGATCGAGGCCGTGGGGGCGGAGCTACGCGAGATGATGCCGTGGATCAAGGCCGGGAAGCTGGTTGATAAGGAGAAGAACTGACCTCGCAGTATTGCGAAAGTTTGCGCAGGTCGCACGCACATGGCTAAGGGCAGGCAGCCGATCCTGGCCCGTGAAGGCTGGACGCATATTATCGTCAGCGCCTTGGCGGCCGCCCTGGTTCATTACAGCATGGGCTGGCTGTGGGCACTGCCCTTATGGGCGCTGTTCATCCTCGTGGTGCAGTTCTTCCGTGACCCCCCGCGCCGCATTCCTGCGATCCCCCTTGGCGTCGTCTGCCCAGCCGATGGCCGCGTGATCGCGGTTGACGAGGCCAGCGATCCCTATCTCAAGCGTCCGGCCAAGCGGATCAGTGTATTCATGAACATTTTCAATGTGCACGTAAACCGCAGCCCGACCGAAGGCAAGGTCATGGAGCGCTGGTACCATCCGGGCCGCTTCTTAAACGCCAGTCTGGACAAGGCATCGTACGAGAACGAGCGCAATGCGCTGTGGATCCGCACCGACGAAGGCGACGATATCGTCGTGGTGCAGGTTGCCGGGCTCGTCGCGCGACGTATACTGTGCGATAAGCAGCCAGGGGAACGTATCGCGCAGGGCGAGCGTTATGGTTTTATCCGCTTCGGCTCGCGAGTCGACACGTATGTGCCTGTCAACAGCCAGTTGAACGTCGAGCTCGGTAACAAGGTGAAGGCGGGAACCGATATCATCGCATATCTGGTCCACTGAAAGTGAAAGCAAAAACGCAGGATCGAAAAGGCGTCAAAGGCGCTCGCGAGCAGGTACGCCGGGGTGTGTATATACTGCCGAATCTCTTTACTACGGCAGGCCTGTTTGCCGGTTTCTTCGCCATCGTGGCGGCCATGAACGGCAATTTTGATCATGCGCCCCTAGCCGTGTTCATTGCCATGATCATGGATATGCTCGATGGCCGGGTGGCACGATGGACACATACACAGAGCGATTTCGGCGCGGAATATGACAGTCTGGTAGACATGGTGTCGTTCGGGCTTACGCCGGCATTGGTGATGTACGAATGGGCCCTGTCGGGCATGGGCAAGCTTGGTTGGCTGGCGGCCTTTATTTACACGGCCTGCGCTGGGCTGCGTCTGGCACGTTTCAATACGAGGGATAGCTCGCTCGACAAGCGCTTTTTTCAAGGCCTGCCGAGCCCCGCCGCCGCCGCGGTGGTGGTCTCCTTCGTCTGGGTGCTGCACAGCTATGGCGTGCCGGGCCGCGAGATCAGCATCCTCGCCTTGCTCGTGACGGTGATGGCGGGCGTGCTGATGGTGAGCAATCTGCGTTACCGCAGCTTCAAGGATCTCAACCTAAAGGAGCGGGTCCCGTTCATGGCCGTGCTGGGGGTGCCATTGCTGTTCGTGCTAGTGTTCCTCGATCCCCCACAGGTGTTATTCCTGTTCTTTGTCGGTTACGCCGCCTCCGCGCCGTGCGTCGCCGGCTGGCGCTGGCTGCGCCGCAGCAGCCAGCGGCGAGCCAGCCCCGAGCATTCGAAAAGGCTTTGAAATTTGCCGCCCCTGCCATTACCATTAGCGCCGAAGATCTACGTGACGAACAGATGACAGCCGCTGACACGGTCATTGACCTCACGCCAAGCCGCCGGGCCCTTGATGCCGGGTGCGCTCGGTTCGCCTGCGCAGCGCGTGTGCTGCGACTGCTGCGCCGCTAAGGCGCGCTAACCCCTCTTATACATACACATCCAGTTTTTCTTATTGTCGTTGTACTATTGTCGCCATGGACCCGCGGCCCGATTTCGGGTGTGGCCATGGGGAGGACTGGCACCATGAAAAACCGTTTGCTTATTTTTGATACCACCTTGCGCGATGGCGAGCAGAGCCCGGGCGCGTCGATGACGGGCGAGGAGAAGCTACGCATTGCTAAAGGCCTGGAAAAGATGCGGGTCGACATCATCGAGGCGGGCTTTCCGGCCGCGAGTCCCGGTGATTTCGAGGCCGTCAAGACGGTGGCTGAAACCGTGTCGGAGAGCACCGTGTGTGCCTTGGCAAGAGCTGTCGCCGGCGATATCGAGCGGGCCGGCGCGGCGATCAAACCGGCGAGATCAGGGCGCGTGCATACCTTCATTGCCACCTCGCCGATCCATATGCAGGAAAAACTGCGCATGAGCCCGGATGAGGTGCTCGAACGCGCTGTTTGGGCCGTTAAGGAGGCGCGGCGCTACTGCGACGACGTCGAGTTTTCGCCCGAGGATGCCGGACGCTCGGAAATCGATTTCCTGTGCCGCATCATTGAAGCGGTTATCGACGCGGGCGCGGGCACGGTCAACATCCCGGACACCGTCGGCTACAACATGCCAGAGCAGTTCGCGGGCACGATCCGCAGGCTGATAGAACGGGTACCGAATGCTGACAAGGCCGTGTTCTCGGTACATTGTCACAACGACCTCGGCCTGGCGGTGGCCAATTCGCTGGCCGCGGTGATGGCGGGGGCTCGGCAGGTGGAGTGCACCATCAACGGCCTCGGGGAACGCGCGGGCAATGCTTCGCTTGAAGAGATTGTCATGGCCGTGCGCACACGCCAGGACGTGTTTCTGTGCGATACAGGCATCGACACGACCCAAATCGTGCCAGTGAGCCGGCTGGTCTCGAACATTACCGGCTTCCCGGTGCAGCCCAACAAGGCCATCGTCGGTGCCAATGCCTTCGCGCACGAATCCGGGATTCACCAAGACGGCGTGATAAAGAAGCGCGAGACCTACGAGATCATGCGCGCCGAGGACGTGGGCTGGGCGGCCAATCGCATGGTGCTTGGCAAGCACTCCGGACGCAATGCCTTTCGCCAGCGTCTGTCCGAGCTCGGCATCGAGTTTAAGACCGAGGAACAGCTCAACTCGGCGTTTGCCCGCTTCAAGGACCTTGCCGACAAGAAGCATGAGATCTTCGATGACGATTTGCAGGCGCTCGTAACCGAGGAGGGCCTCGAGCAGACGAACGAGCACTTGCGCCTAGTATCTTTGCGGGTCTGTTCGCAAACCGGAGAGACGCCCAAGGCTGCCATCACGCTAGCGGTCAACGGTGAAGAAAGGCGCGCCGACGCAGCTGGCAGTGGTCCTGTCGATGCCGCGTACCGGGCGATCGACAGCATCGTTCAGAGCGGCAGCGAGCTGCAGCTGTATTCGGTGAGCAACATTACCAGCGGTACGGACTCGCAGGGCGAGGTGACGGTGCGCCTGGAGCGCGACGGTCGCATCGTCAACGGACATGGTGCCGACACCGATATCGTGATCGCTTCGGCCAAGGCCTATGTGAATGCCTTGAACAAGCTGGTCGCACCGCCGGAGCGTACGCATCCGCAGTCGGGCCAGACGATTTAGCGACGACGCAGGCAGGTAGCGCGCACAACTCGGCGTGACGGCGGTAGCCGCGACCCCTTGTATTGGGGGCAGCGCTGAGTATGCTAGCGGCATGAATGCTGGCGAAGCGCTTCGCAGGCAGTATCTGCAGGCAATGGGTATAGACCTGTGGGAGCGTCGCGCCCTTGCCGGCGCCTCTGTTGCCGGTGTCGGTGGGGGCGCTGAGGCGATGGCGGCTGCTGTTCATGGCGCAATTCCGCCGCAGCCAACCGTGGTCGGCGCCATGGGATGGGAAGCCTTAGAGCGTGCGGTGCATGCTTGCGTGAAATGCGCGCTTCATGCGTCGCGTCAGCAGGCGGTGTTCGGCGTCGGTAGTCAGAATGCGCAATGGATGTTTATTGGCGAGGCGCCAGGCGTTCAGGAAGATCTACAGGGCGAGCCCTTTGTCGGCCGCGCTGGCCAGTTGTTGAACGCCATGTTGGCGGCGATCGGACTCAAACGCGAGCAGGTCTACATCGCCAATGTCTTGAAGTGCCGGCCACCCAACAACCGTGACCCGCAAATCGACGAAGTCGACGCCTGCGAGCCCTATCTCGTGCGCCAGATCGAGCTGATCGCTCCAGGAATTATCCTCGCGCTCGGCCGCCATGCCGCACACAGCTTGCTGAAGACCGAACTGCCGTTGAGCAAGTTGCGTGGTCGGCGCTTGAGCTATCATGGTATTCCACTTGTCGTGACCTATCATCCGGCCTACCTTTTGCGCAATCCGATCGATAAGCGCAAGGTATGGGAGGATTTGTGCCTGGCGCGCAACATTATTGAAGCCTCGTGAGCGCTGTCGTTTCACCGCTTTCGCCAACTATCCGAGTCATGCGTGTGCAGGACCTCGCGGCCGTCATGGCGATCGAGCGTGCGTCCTATGAGTTCCCTTGGACTGAGCCGATCTTTCGCGATTGTCTGCGCGCTGGCTATGATTGCTACGTTTACGACAGTCGGCAAGGTGTGCTGGGTTACGGCATCATGTCGCTCGGTGCCGGGGAGTGTCATTTGCTGAACATTTGCATCCATGCGGATTACCGCGACCAGGGGTTCGCCACCCGCCTGATTGAGCAGCTATTGGCTCGCGCACGGCGCAAGCGTGCGAGTCTGGCCTTGCTGGAAGTGCGGGTGTCGAACGAGATCGCGTCTCGTCTCTACGCGCGGTTAGGTTTCAACGAGATCGGATTGCGCAAGAATTACTATCCTGCGCGCCGTGGGCGTGAAGACGCGCTGGTGCTGGCAAAAGATCTGACCGTTTAGACCGCCGACGGGGAACGTTAAACCGCCTCAGGACGGCAGATTGCGGATACGTGCAAGCTGCTTGTCGAGTTCGCCGACCGCCGCCTCGAAATCAATCACGCGTTGGTGCTCCTGCTCGACAATATCCTTGGGCGCGCGCTCGACAAAACTCTGATTCGCTAGCTTGGCCCGGGCGCGCGCCAGGTTTTGTTCGAGCTTCTCGCGCTCGCGCAGCAGCCGATCCTCCTCAGCCTGCTTGTCGATCAGCGAGCCGAACGGGATCAATATCTTCATCTGGCCGACCAGCGAGGTGGCTGTCGCGCTCTCATCGAGGGGCTCGTTCGCGTCGAGCCATTCGAGCGACGCCAGGCCGGCAAGCGTCATGACCGCGGCGGCGTTTTGCTGCCAACGTCCGCGGTCGATCGCCGAGCCGTCTTGCAACATTGCACGAAGCCTTTTGGAGGGGGCGATATCCATCTCACCGCGAATATTGCGCACGCCGGTGACGACCGCCTTGACCCATTCGATCTGGGCGATCGCTTCCTGGTCGATCTTGGTAGTTTCAGCCTGTGGATAGGGCTGCAGCATGATGGTTTCGCCCTTTTTGCCGGCCAGCGGGGCGATTGCCTGCCAGATTTCTTCGGTGATGAACGGCATGACCGGATGCAACAGGCGCAACAAGGCCTCCAGGACACGCACCAGCGTGCGCCGTGTGCCGCGCAGGCGCTCGGGCGAACTTGCCGGATCGGTCAAAACGACCTTCGAGAGTTCCAAATACCAACTGCAGTACTCGTCCCAGATAAAGGCATAAAGCGCGTTGGCCATCAGATCGAAGCGATACTCGCTCACTGCGCGCTCAGCTTGCGCCTCGACCTGTTGCAGACGCGAGATGATCCAGCGATCGGCATCGCTCAGCGCGACATCTGCCTCATTCATTTGCCCACAGTCCTGGCCCTCAGTGTTCATCAGCACATAACGCGCTGCATTCCAGAGCTTGTTGCAGAAGTTGCGATAGCCTTGGATGCGACCGGTATCGAAGCGAATGTCCCGGCCCTGGGTTGCCAGACTGGCGAAGGTGAAACGCAGCGCGTCCGTACCGTAAGCCGGGATACCCTCGGGGAACTGATTGCGTGTGGCTCGTTCGATCTTCTGCGCCAGATGAGGCTGCATCAACCCGCGGGTACGCTTGGCGATCAGCGATGACAAGTCGATGCCATCGATCAGGTCGAGCGGGTCGAGAATATTACCCTTAGATTTAGACATCTTCTGGCCCTCGGCGTCGCGTACCAGGCCATGGACGTAGACCTCGTGAAACGGCACCTCGCCGTTGAACTTGAGTCCCATCATGATCATGCGTGCCACCCAGAAGAAGATGATGTCGAAGCCGGTAACAAGCACGCTTGTGGGATAAAAGGTCTGCAAGGCCGGCGTTTGTTCCGGCCAGCCAAGAGTGGAGAAGGGCCACAGTGCCGAAGAGAACCACGTGTCGAGCACGTCCGGGTCCTGTGTCAGCGAAACCGCATCGCCGAGATTGTGTTGCTTGCGGACCTCGGCCTCATCGCGACCGACGAAGACATTGCCCGCTTGGTCATACCAGGCGGGTACACGGTGGCCCCACCAGATTTGGCGCGAGATGCACCAGTCCTGAATATTGTGCATCCACTCGAAATAGGTCTTCGTCCAGTTCTCTGGCACGAACCTGATATGGCCCCGCTCGACGGCCGCGATCGCAGGCTTCGCAAGCGGCTCT
>CAYGAS010000046.1:0-1830 GCA_964347935.1 uncultured Nitrospiraceae bacterium
CACCATCGATCCCGTAGGCTCGACGATGGGCAGCTCGGCGCCAATGGCGGCCGCCATCGGCTCTTCTATTAGATAAACCTCGCGCGCGCCGGCTGACATGGCCGACTCGCGTATCGCACGGCGCTCCACTTGGGTGGACCCGCAGGGCACACAGACAACGATACGTGGGCTGGGTTGGAAAAGACGGTTCTCGTGCACGCGGCGAATGAAATACTTGAGCATCTCGCCCGTGACCGTGAAGTCAGCGATGACGCCGTCTTTCATCGGTCGTATCGCCTGCACGTTGCCGGGCGTGCGTCCGAGCATTTGCTTGGCCGCATTACCGATGGCTAGGATCGTACGATTGTTGCGCGGACCCGGATCGTAGCGAATGGCAACTACCGACGGCTCATCGAGGACAATGCCTTTGTCACGCACAAAGACCAGCGTGTTGGCTGTGCCCAGATCGATAGCTAGATCACTGGAAAAAAGACCGCGTAGGCTCCTGAACATACATGACCGCCGGCGTCAATGCCGTAATCTAAATGTATCAGCGGGTTCATACGGGTTCAACCAGACCCATGGATATGATACTTTGCCGCATCCTGCGTGTAGACAGGTCCGGAGTCGGTGATGTCCCTCAGTCGAACCGATGTTGAAAGGATAGCCCATCTGGCGCGCCTTGAGGTTACCGATCAAGAGGCCCAGGCATTTGCCGACAGCCTGTCTCGGATCCTGGGCTTGATCGAGCAAATGAAGGCCGTCGACACGACCGGCGTGACCCCCATGGCACACCCACAAGACGTTGCCCTGCGCCTGCGTGAGGACGATGTCACCGAGACGGACACGCGCGGCAAGTTTCAGCAGATTGCTCCGGCTGCGGAGGCGGGCCTTTACCTGGTGCCCAAAGTCATTGACTAGGCGGTGGACTCTCTGGCGGGGGCGCAGGCGCATCGGTGAGCTTGGGGCGCCGCCCCGCGTCGGGTCCTCGGATTAGGCAACGAACGTGCTCCATTATCGATCACTGTCCGAGCTGGGCGCTGCCCTGCGCGCCAAGGAGCTGTCTAGCACCGAGCTGGTGCAGGCATTTCTCGATCGCATCGAACGCGGCAAGGCGCTGAACGCATTCGTCACCGTGGAGCCGGATCACGCGCTCGCACAAGCCCGCGAGGCCGACGCGCGCCTGGCCAAGGGCGAAGCGGGCGCGCTAATCGGCATTCCGATCGCGCACAAAGACATTTTCTGCACCGATGGCTTGTTGACCACCTGTGGCTCCAAGATCCTTTCCAACTTCATCGCGCCTTACGATGCGACGGTGATCGAGAAGTTCAACCAGGCCGGTGCGGTCGTACTCGGCAAGACGAATATGGATGAGTTTGCCATGGGTTCGTCGAACGAGACGTCCTACTACGGCCCCGTTCGCAATCCCTGGAACCAACAAGCGGTGCCGGGTGGCAGCTCTGGCGGCTCGGCGGCTGCGGTCGCCGCCGGGCTGGCACCGGCGGCGACCGGTACCGACACCGGCGGATCGGTGCGCCAGCCCGCGGCGTTTTGTGGAATCACGGGCCTCAAGCCCAGCTACGGGCGCGTTTCGCGCTTTGGCATGATTGCGTTCGCGAGCTCGCTCGACCAAGGCGGCGTGTTGGCACGCAGCGTCGAAGATGCGGCATCGTTGCTTGCCGTGATGGCGGGCTTTGACCCGCGGGATTCGACCTCGGTCGATACCCCCGTACCGGATTACGTCGGTACGCTCGACCACGACATCAAAGGGCTTACTATCGGGCTGCCGAAGCAGTTCTTTGGCGAGGGCTTGAACGCCGATGTGGGTCACGCGATCGGGCAGGCGATCGA
>CAYGAS010000047.1:0-5035 GCA_964347935.1 uncultured Nitrospiraceae bacterium
TACCTACGCGGGCCGCGAACGGAGGGACCGATGGCGCCGGAGCTGCCGGTGCGCTATCCCGATCCACCGCCGGGACGGGTGGCCAAACCCGACACCGAGGACCCAGAGCCGGGACACGAGGAACGTGCGGCCTGAATGAGTTGGATCGTCCTGGCGTTGCCGGCAAACCTCATCTGGTGCGCCGTCCTCCTTCTTGCCGCAAGTCCCTGGCGCATACGCGAGGTCCTCGACGTCGAGATCTCCGCATCGGACCACGACTTGAGTGACATTGTCGTCTTGATCCCCGCGCGCAATGAAGCCGACACCATCGCCACCACCCTGCGCGGGGTCGAGGTGCAGGGACAGGGCCTGAAAATCGTTCTCGTGGATGACCAGTCCACCGATGCAACGTCAGTGATCGCCCGCCGCGCAGCCGGCCACCCGCTACACGTCGTCGCCGGGCAGCCCTTGCCGCCCGGTTGGGCCGGCAAGCTGTGGGCGCTCGAACAGGGACGTGCGTACCTCGACCGCCCGCTCACCTTGTTGCTCGACGCCGATATCGATCTGGCGCCCGGCGTGGTGGCGGCGTTGCGCAAAAGGATGCAACGCGATCGGTTGCAGTTCGTATCGGTGATGGCGGCGTTGCGTATGCACACGATCTGGGAAAAGCTGCTCATGCCGGCGTTCGTCTTCTTCTTTCGCGTGCTCTATCCGTTTCGCTTGTCCAACGATCCGAAGTGGCGCCGGGTGGCGGCCGCTGCAGGGGGTTGTATCCTGCTCGAGACCCGACTGGTTGAAGACATCGGCGGTTTTGCCGCCCTGCGCAACGCATTGATCGATGATTGCGCGCTCGCGCGCCTGGTGAAATCCCGCGGTGCTCGCACCTGGGTCGGGCTGACACACTCGGCACGTAGCGTGCGAACGTACGGCGATCTCAGTTCCATCTGGAATATGGTCGCGCGCTCGGCGTTCACGCAGCTGGGCTACTCGACGACCTTGCTGGTCGCTTGCAGTCTGGTGTTCGCGGCCGCCTTCTGGCTGCCGTGGGCCGCGTTGTTCTTCCCTGCCGTGGGCGCCAAGATGCTCGCGGGTCTGGCGCTTGTCACCATGATGACAGCCTATCTTTCGACGCTGCGGTTCTATGAGCTCTCTCGCGCCTGGGCGCTGGCGATGCCGTTGATCGGGACGCTGTATCTAGCCATGACGTGGACGTCGGCCGTGCGTTACTGGCGCGGACAACGTTCTCGCTGGAAAGACCGGGTCTACACCAGGACTTCCGGCGTCGGCCCCGACGGGTGAGCGGGTTTGGCCTAGTGACCGGTCATGAGGGTATGAGTACAATTGCGTATATCGTTTGCTGCCGTCTGAAGTAACTTGCGGCCCAACCACGAGAGGTGTGATTCCTTGAAGCAGAGCCGGGGGAGGTCTTTGATCGTCGCGTGGGCGCTTGCGCTCGCTGTCTCGAGCGGCGCGACGGCGCAGGTGCAAGTGGACGATTCTCACGCAGTAGCCTCGCTCGCACCGGTCACTCGCGATTTCGGCTTCCGCTACCAAAGAAATCCCATTTCCGCGAGCGTTGAATTAGACGCGGATCTGGAGACTAAGCATTACCGTGTCTACAGGCTTTCGTTCCCGTCTACCGGGGACAATGGCCAGGACGGCAACCTGGTCACAGCGCTTTATTATCAAAGCAAGCTGCCGGGCAACAAGAAGCTGGTCGTGGTCCTGCCTATTTGGGGAACGCATACCTATCCGCCGCGCAAGATTACAAAAAGCCTGACACAATACAGTGACGGGGAGATGAATATCTTGCGGATACTCGGCGAGAATTTCCTGTTCGACTGGGAAGGCATGCGTGCGATTGCAAGCGAGCAGGAGTTGATCGCGGTGGCCCAGAACATGGTTCAGCGTGTGCAGACGCACGTGATCGATATCCGCCGCGCCATCGATTGGGCCGAGGCCCAGTCAGAGATCGACCGCAAGCACATCGGTATCATTGGATTCAGCCTGGGTGCAACCGTCGCCAGTCTGGTCGCCGCCAACGAACCGCGAATCAGGGCCAGCGTGCTCGCCATGGGCGGGGCTAACGTCAACGAGATGTTCGCTACTTGCTTTGGACGTGCGGAGGAGGCGCGCAACCTTATTATCGGCCGCTTGGGCTGGACGGCTGAGACCTTTGGGCAGAAGCTCGCGGCTCCGCTCGCGCCGATCAACCCGGCCAGTTTCCCCGACCGAGTCGATCCGAAGCGCGTCATCATCTTCGATGCCGCTTACGACACTTGTATCCCGGAGAGCGGCCGCGAGGCCTTATGGCAGGCGATGGGCAAACCTGAGCGCATCTCTTGGCCCTACAACCACAAGATGGCCTTCCTCACGATGTCGCCTCTGGGGTTCAATACCATGAGGCGCAAGATCTACAATTTTCTGGAAGAGACGCTCTGACACCGACGGCGCGGGCAACCGCTCACCGCGTGGTCGTCACCACGGGGCGCATGAACACCTTACTCAGCTCCTTAGTCGTTTTCGTGCTGTTGCTTTGGACACCGGGCGCTGAGGCACAAGCGCGCCCCCGCACCCTGCTGATCGGTATTGACGCCATTCCCTACGGTCTGGTGAAAAAGCTCACCGATCCGGCCCGCGGCGACAAGGCGCTCTTCAAGGGGTTGCGCGGCCCGGGTGCCGTCATCAATACCTTTCCGACAGGCTCCTATGTGGCATGGACCGGCTTGCTGCGACCGCTCGGCTCGCCGAAGGCGCTCGGCTATGAGGCGTGCCATTTCAACCGTGCCGAGGCGCAGCTGAGAGGATGCTTTAGCGTCTTCAAGGTGCCGGCGCCGTGGCGCGAGGTGTTTGACTGGTACCTGGCAGGCATCGTGCGCAAGGGCCTGGCCTACGGTTGGCCACGGCCCTATAGCGTGCACGAGATCGAGCAAGGGCTGACGGCGTTCATGGAGTCGGACAGGGATGTGTTCGGCATGTACATCGTCTCGACCGATGCCTTAGGACACATCTACGGCCTCGAAGCGCTGGAGCAGTTTTTGCGCGCGCTTGACGACGCTTTACGCGCGTTTCGTGCGAAGTACCCGCATCATTCCTTTCGAACGGTATTGGTATCCGACCACGGCATGGCCGGCGGTCAACCGCTGAAGAATACGTGGCCGAAGATTGCGGTCACGCTGGCAAAGGCAGGCTTACGGGTGCACAGTGCGCTGGAGCGCAATTCCGACGTCACCATCGTGAAGTTCGGGCTGCTGTCCGGCTTCGTGGCCTATACCTGGGCGGGCAAGGAAGCTGAGACTGCCTCGCTGCTCGCATCGGTGCCGGGCGTTGACTTCTGTGTCGTCAAACACAGGAGCGATTGGAAAGTCCTGAGCGCGCGTGGCGATGCGCTCGTTAGCCGCAGGAAGGCAGCGTCCGAAGTGTCTTGGTCCTATCGTCCCTTGAGTGGTGATGCCCTGGGCTACGAAGCCGTCGTTGCCAGCTTGCAAAAGCAGTACGGTCAAAATGGGCAACGATGGTTCGCGGATTCGCTGTGGTTTGAAGCCAGCAAGAACCACTTTTACCCGGACGCCCTGTACCGCATCGCTGAGGCATTCGAGCTGGTGGAGAATCCCGCCTCGATTGTCTGCTCTAATAGCCCGGGCTACATGTTTGGCTCGCTCGTCACCGAGTATGCCTCGCTGCCGACGGTTGGCCCGCTGCAATGGACCCACGGAGCCATGTATCGGGAGGCCAGTCTCGGTTTTCTGATGACGGATGTACCCGACTGGCCGCTGCGCGATGCGGTGCGGTTCGATCGCGCGCTGGCGCCGCTGGCGCGACTGGTGCGCGAAAGCATGCTAGCGTTGAGAGAGGATGCTCGAACAAGCGCGCCGGCGGGCGCGGGACCACCGTCACTGCGCTAGGCATCGGGGTTTGGGTTTTGATATTTAATGCAATAGCGATGCCGAGGCAGCAGACGGCCTGGACAGGGGCGCGGAGCGAGGGGACAATAGCCCCGTCGGCGGCACGCGACTTTGGGCATGCTTGAAGAGGTTTACTGACGATGCCGGAGTTCTGCGCCAATCAAGGCGACCATCTATCCGACGACGCGTACCAAGACTATATCCTGCAAGGCGTGTCGCGGACCTTCGCGTTAACCATACCGCAGCTGCCCGCGGCATTGTGCCAGGTTGTCAGCAATGCCTACTTGCTGTGCCGCATCGCCGATACCATCGAGGATGAGCCGGCGATAGCGCCGGCACAGAAACGCTACTTTTCCCAACTCTTCATCGACGTGGTCGACGGCGCTGCGAGCGCCGAACGCTTTAGCGCGGAGCTGCACCCGTTGTTGTCGGAAAGCACTATTCCGGCCGAGCGCGATCTGATCAAGAACGTACCGCGAGTCACCCGGTTGACGCACGGGTTTACCCCTGCCCAGCGCGCGATCCTGAGTCGCTCGGTCGGCATCATGGCCAAAGGCATGTCGGTGTTTCAGACAAACAAGGACATAGACGGTCTGAAGGATATGCCGCAGCTCGATAGCTACTGCTATTACGTGGCCGGCGTGGTGGGAGAAATGTTGACCGAGCTTTTCTGCGATTACTCGCGCGAGATCGAAAAACATCGCGAGCCGATGATGAGGCTGGCCGTGTCGTTCGGCCAGGGCTTGCAGATGACGAATATTCTGAAGGATATCTGGGAGGACAAGGAACGCGGCGCGTGCTGGTTGCCGCGGGAGGTCTTTGACGAATCCCGCATGGATCTGAGGGAAATCTCCGATGAGCGGCACAAGCCGTCGTTCGATGAGGGACTGCAAAAGCTGGTGGCCATTGCGCGCGGCCACCTCGAAAATGCCCTCGCCTACACTTTATTGATTCCGGCACAGGAAAAGGGCATCCGCCGGTTTTGCCTCTGGGCATTGGGAATGGCCGTTCTGACGTTGCGCAAGATCAACCGCAATCGCGGTTTCACCTCGGGCACCGAAGTGAAGATATCGCGCCGCAGCGTGAAAGCGACCATACTGGCGACCAATTTGGCCGTGAGCAGCGCGCCGCTGCTGCGCGCGTTGTTCAAT
>CAYGAS010000048.1:0-14393 GCA_964347935.1 uncultured Nitrospiraceae bacterium
CAAGACCATCATCCACAAAGGCGCGTGCTCTGACACCATGGAGCAAGACCGCCGTTACATGATGGAGAACAATTACGAGTATTCAAAGTCGCTACTGCGTTTCTGCCAACAGCAAAAGATCCCGTTTATCTATGCTTCTTCGGGTGCGGTTTATGGCCTGAAAGACGGCTTCCAGGAAACACCCGAACATGAGGCGCCGTTGAACATTTATGCCTACTCCAAGGCGCTATTCGATCAGGATGTGCGACAGCTCTTGCCGGACCGGACGGCGCAGGTCGTGGGATTGCGTTATTTCAATGTCTACGGGCCTGGCGAGGAATACAAGGGCAGCACCGCCTCGGTTGCATTCCATTTCTTTAATCAGTATTGCCGCGCTGGTCGTGTCAGGCTGTTTCGCGGCAGTGGCGGTTATGCCGATGGAGAACAGCGGCGCGATTTTGTCTCGGTGCAAGATGCAGTGGATGTAAACCTGTTTTTTCTCGATCACCCTGACAAGTGCGGAATCTTTAATGTCGGTACCGGCCAAGCACGCAGCTTCAACGACATGGCGGCCGCCGTTATTAATAGTGTCCGCGGTCTGCAGGGTGAGGTTCCGCTGGCACTGGAAAAACTGCAAAGCCAGGGCGCTATCGAGTACATCGACTTCCCAGATGGCCTTGCCGAGCAATACCAGAGTTTCACGCAAGCGGATATCCGCGCTTTGCGGTCCGTTGGATTCGAAAGGCCCTTTGTTTCGCTGGAGCAGGGTGTGCAACGCTACGTGGAAACACTGTTCCGTGATCGTGCTCGACAGCGCGTCCAGGAGTCGTAACGCACAAGCCTCGGCTGTGCTAGACGAGCGAAATCAGCGCACGCCGGTCGTACAGCGGGCCATGAGTTGATCCAGGCGATCGGTGACGTCGCCCACCGATATGCGATTCATGACATCGGGGCGTCGTACCCGTGTTCCCCAGGGCGCTTGCTCTGCATCTAAGCCAAGCTCGGCGCGCACGGCCTCCACGTACTTATCTACCACCCACGCCTGACTGAGATAGGGGCGGGCACGCACGGGGTTGGTGGCGGCATAGAGACCGATCACGGGCGTGTCCACGGCCGTCGCCATGTGTGCCGGCCCCGTGTCCGGTGCAATGAGCACATCCGCCCGCTCCAGCACGGCGAGCAATTGCTTGAGGTTCGTGCGGCCAATCAGATTGATCGGCCGGGACTTGCACCGCTTCTCGATGGCATGCCCCAGCTCGTGTTCGAGCGGCGAAGGACCCCCCGTCAGCACGGGCTGCAGTTGATAAGTTGTTGCAGCGTAGTCTGCGACCGTTGCGTAGCCCTCGACATTCCAATTGCGCCAATTGCGCCAGCGCACGTTGGCACAGGGATTTATGACAAGAATGCGCTGATCTTTCGGCAGGTGTTGAGCGCAGAAGGTCCGCGCTGCTTCAGGAATGGGAATGTCCCAGCGCAATACGCGCTCATGGATACCGAGGGCCTCAAGGAACTGAAAAAAGCTATCGAGCACATGTACGCGCGGCTCGCCGTTGATCTGATGGGTGGTGATGAACGGCTGGTAGTACTTGGATCGGGCGCGATCGAAGCCTAGGCGAATACCGGCGGGAGTAAACAGGCTGACAATATTGGCGCGCAACGAAACCTGCATGTGTAACAGCACGTCAAAACGACGGCCGCGCATGCACTTTCGCAACTCACGGTAGGCACGCCAACCGCTCGCTTTATCAAAGATGATAAACTCGACTCCCGGGATATCGCCAACCAACGAGGCCTCGGTCTTGCCGATTATCCAAGTGAGTTGCGTGTCAGGCCAATACGATTGCAGCGTGCGTATGACTGGCACCGCATGACATACGTCCCCGATTGCCGACAATCGAAGGATACAGACACTGTCTGGCGGCGATGCAAGAGCAACACTCATCGGTCATAGTTCCACGCGCACTGCGGCTGCAATACGCTTATTTGCTTTATGACGCAGCCACAGTCGTTGATCCGCACAAGCTGAGCTTTGAGCCGCACGAACTCGCTAAACGCGGTGCCTTGGAGGGCGAAGCAAGCGGACGCGGCCGCACCTATTTTATCAGAATAAGCGATGGCGACTGGGTACTTCGCCACTACCGCCGCGGCGGTATCTTTGCCGGGTTGTTAGGCGACAGTTACTTGTGGACGGGGATCGAACGTACGCGCGCCTGGAGAGAGTGGCGCATGTTGCAGACCCTCTTCGAGCGCGGTTTACCGGTGCCGCGCCCCATCGCCGCCCGCGTTGTGCGCAGTACGACCACATACAAAGCCGACTTGATTACGCAGCGTCTGCAAGGGACACGTTCGCTCGCACAGCTGCTCAGTCAGCAGACATTGAATGACGACGGCTGGAAAGCGATCGGCGCATGCATCCGCCGATTCCACGACAGTGGTGTGTACCATGCGGATCTCAATGCCCACAACATCTTGTTGACCGCCGCGCAAAAGGTGTATTTGATAGATTTCGACAAGAGCAGTTTGGGCGTCGATGCTCATGGACGGCATGTCCGCAATCTGGCGCGTCTGCAGCGTTCATTGATAAAGCTAGGATCGACAGTGGATGACTTCCACTACACTGAAGCTGCCTGGCAAGGCCTGCGCGCGGGCTACGACGGGGCTACCCAGGCGGGCAATTGTTCATGATCTCGGCGAGGTAGCGTTCCGCAATCTGCTGGTGCTTGTGTATTACGGCAACTGCATTGTTACCAAGCTGTACGCGCAGCTCAGGCGAGCGCAACAACTCCGTGAAGCAGGACTCCAGTTCTTGATCATTGGCGACTTGTCGTGCGGCTTCATAATGTAACAGGGTGTTCGCTTCGTCCTCGAAGTTCTGCATGTGTGGCCCGAAGACGATAGCGCGGCCTAGGCGGGCGGGCTCCAGCACGTTGTGGCCGCCGCGCGGCACGAGCGAGCCACCCATAAACACGACCTCTGCGTTGACCATGAACCCGGACAACTCGCCGAGCGTGTCGACCAAGTAGACCGATGTAGCTCCGTCGATCGCATCGTCGCGGCTGCGTACGGCGATGTGCGGGCTCAACGGTCCGACCTGTCGCAAGATATCTTTCAGGCGTGCAGGATGGCGCGGGGCTATCACCAGCAGGTGACGTCCACGGTCACGCATTTGCCACGCCCGTACCAGTCGTAGCTCCTCGTCTGCATGCGTGGAGGCGGCGAGGATGTAGGGTCGGGCGAGCGCCGGCTGGGTCGGCGAAGCGGTATCCGTCGACGCAGCGAACTTGATGTTGCCGATAACCTTCAGGCGGGCCGGACTCGCGCCGAGATCAGTAAAGCCGTCTGCGTCGCGCTGCGATCGTGCCAGGATGATGTTTACATGTGAAAGGGCGGCCGCGTAGATACGTCGTACCCAGGAAGGGGCACTCAAGGTCCGCGCCGAAAGGCGCCCGTTGACGATCAACAATGGAATCTGACGACGCGCACACGCGCGATATAGATTTAGCCAGATCTCCGTTTCCATGATCAGTGCACAGCACGGATCAAAGATGCGCAAGAAACGCCGCACGGCGCCGGGGAAATCAATCGGTAAGTAGTGTTGATCGATGTACGGTCGCAAGCGCTGACGCGCCACTTGGCCGCCGGTAGGTGTGGAAGTAGTCAGTATGATGTCCGTGTCGGGTAAACGTTGCCGCAGGAGGCGGATCAGCGGCTCGGCACCCATGACCTCGCCGACAGAGGCGGCATGGATCCAGATCGGATTTCGCCGCGATTCTGTCCGGTAACGGCCCAGGCGTTCGTGCAGATAGCGAAGATCGCGATTTCTGAGACCGAGTAGCAGTACATGCAGCACCAGAAGGGGTGATAGCGCATACAGCAGCAGGGTGTAGCCCAATGCTAGCCAGCTTGGCATCGAGACCTCGAAACAGTCGGATTTCTTGGGCAGACGAATGTGGCAGTCAAAGCCTGGGATACACTGCTCGTGATTGGTGCCATAGTGTTGCGCGTCCCGCCGGCTTGGCGCAAGCGGCATCGCCGCTGGGGCCGTCGCTGATACGGAATGAGCGGGAGGTCTGTTAGACTGATTGCGACGCGGGTATGAATTGATGAATCTCTAAAGCCGCGTCGCAGCATTGACGATGATAGCCGGCGCATGCTGGCTGTCGGCGAATCAGCGATAGGGACTGTTTCCATGCCACCAGCCAGGCACCGTGTTGCCGTCATCGGCGCCCGGCGTAAACGCCAAGGCACCGGCGAGTATATCGCGCGTGAGTTTGCCCGCTGCGGCTGCGAGGTGCGGGCGATCGTGGGCACCAGCGCATCTACGGTCGAGATTGCGCGCACGGCGCTACGCGAGCGTTATGGTATCGATTGTGCCGGGTTCACTTCGCTCGCCGCGCTGCTGCGTAGCGAGCCGCTCGACATTGTCGCCGTTTGTTCGCCGGCGGATGCCCATCTAGCTCAGCTCGAGCTGGCCGCGAAAGCCGGATGTCACGTATTCAGCGAAAAGCCGCTGTGGTGGAGCGATCAGCTTGGACTCTGCGAGAATGCCGACGCAGAGGTGCGCAAACCGACACAACGGCTTTTGGAACAGTTTCTCAGGCATGGACGGTACCTGGCACTGAACACCCAGTGGCCATTTACGCTGGATGCGTTTCGCCAGTTGCATCCGCAGGCAGGGGCCGGCGAAGGCGCTATCGAGCATTTCTCAATGTGGCTGAGTCCGACCAGTCAGGGCGCCGATATGCTGGTCGACTCGGCGCCCCACCTTATCAGTATGCTGCAGGCCCTCGCCGGACCGGGCACATTGGAGCAGGTGCAAATGCGCTACCACGAGATTCCCGATCTGGGCAAGCGCTCGGCACTGGAGCTAAGCTGTATTTATGCGCATCAGCGGGGCGCGACGCGAGTGCTGTTCAAGCTCGCGCGATGTCCGCAGCTGCCCAGACCCGCCGGCTATAGCGTCAACGGTTTTGGCGTAGAAAGACATGTGGAGCTGCCGGGCTACCTGCTATCATTCGTCAGCAACGGCAACACAATCCCGGTGCGGGACCCGTTGGCCGCGGCGGTGGAGGACTTTGTGCAGGCCGTCGACAGCGGACGTGCACCTGACGTGACGAGCGTGGTGGAGGGCATGGTACAACTCCAGCAACTCGTAGCGATCGCCTGCAAAGAGGAGCGTTTGTGAAAAAGACCCGCGTTATCGATAACGGTACGCCGCAGCATGTGGTTCCGATCATGGATGTCAGCGGCAGACTGCAGCCGCCCGGCGGCGAGCAAAAGCCGTTCGTGCCGCTGCATGTAGCGGCTGAAGGCAGCGCGACACCAAAGGCGCGGCAGGTCGAGCTCTCACCACTGCACGACTTTGCGGCCAAGCTCTGTCAGCCTGGTGTCATCGAGCGCTTGAAGGAGTACGTGCAGTGGCAAATCGCATGGCGCCAGGGGTACGCCGAAGGGATGACGCTCGAAGATGCGTTGAAGTCAACGCCTGATCGCGCACCGATGTCCATCAACCTGGATCTGACGACGGCGTGTAACTATCGCTGTGATCACTGCGTCGATATGGACATTCTCAACACGGGGATCCGCTACGACCACGACAAGCTGTTGAGCGCGATTAGCGAAATGGCCGCACGCGGGTTGCGCTCGGTCATCGTAATCGGCGGTGGCGAACCCACGATCTACCCGAAGTTCGAGGAAGTGATCCGGCAGTTGAAGTCGCTCGATATCAAGGTAGGTCTTGTTACCAACGGAAGTTTGCCCAAAAAAATTCGTGCCGTCGCTGACGTGCTCGGGCCCGGCGATTGGGTGCGCTTATCACTCGATTCGGGCCGCAATGAAACCTTCGCGGCCATGCACAAGCCGGGTAAGAAGAGCCTTACGCTGGACTGGATCTGCGAGAACATCAAAGCCATCCGGGACGAGCTGAACCCGAAATTTTCCATCGGTTTCAGCTTCATAATCGTCTGGAAGGACTGCGAGGCCAACGACGCTAAGATCGTCGAAAATGTCGACGAAATTGTCATGGCGGCAGAGCGCGCCAAGCGCCACGGCTTCGACTATATCTCGTTCAAGCCATTTCTCACGCGCGCCGAGCGCAACAATGCTGAGATCGTCGAGCTAACGCAGGAAGAGGCGCGGGTGGATCCGATCATGGCCAAGATTCGCGAGCAAGTAGATCTTGCCAAACGTCTTGAAGCCGACAACTTCCGCGTCATCGAGAGCACCAACCTGCGTGTGCTCGAGAACGGCAGTTACCGCGACTACAATCATCAACCGCGCAACTGTCATATGCAATTTTTCCGACAGGTGGTGAGCCCGCTCGGCATTTTTAACTGTCCGGTGTACCGCCACGTGCCGCAGGCGCAGATCGGCGGTAAGCATGCCTATGCCAGCATGCAGGGCCTGCGCCAGGCGATGGGTGACACCCTCAAGCTGATCGATACCTTCGATGCCAGCGACGAGTGTAAGGACGTGACCTGTCTGTACAACCATGCCAACTGGTTTATCGAGGACTTGATCAATCACCCCGAGAAGCTGGTGCAGCTACCCGCCACCACTGATCGTCAGGACTACTTTCTCTAATCTAAGACTGTTTGCTCGCTGACGGGCATAGACGTTCCCCGTTGCGCGGTTCTGGCGGACTTGCAAGCTTGAGGGCCCTCCGGGCACACACATGGGCTATGCTACGTGTGTGAGGAATAGCAAGCGCGCGCCAAGCGCAGGTGGGCAAGACGGCTGAGGTGACTGATCCAATATCGCAGCGTGAACGCAAAGGCGCGGCCGACAGGCCGCGCGCAAGAACCTTTGCTTACTACCTCGTCGGCGGCCTGCTGATAGCGCTTAGCTTTTTTGTTGTCGCAGAGTTGTTGACTCGCACCGTATCGTGGGTGACTGGAAAAGGCTTCACCCTTGCCCTACATGAACTCGACCCCCATGACGCCGGCGTCGAAGATATCTATCAATGGCATCCATTCGCCGGGTTTACTTTTCGCCCATTAAGGAGATTTGAGGGCAGTCACCCCAATCAGCGCGAGCGAGTGATGTTGCTGGTCGACCAGCATGGATTCCTGGCCAGCGATCACGGTCTGTCGTTCCACCGAGCCGAAAACGAAATCCGCATCGCGACCATTGGCGGTTCGACCACGGCGAATATTCAACTGGCCTATGAACAGAATTGGCCTGGCAAGCTTGGGTCACTCATAGAGCAAGCGTTTCCAGGGAAGCGTGTGCGGGTAATAAATGCCGCCGTGCCGGGTTTTGACACGGCGCAGAGCGTCGCAAACCTGGCGTTGCGGGTCATGCCATTTGAACCCGACGTGGTCATCATCTATCACGCCTACAATGATCTCAAGGCCATCCGACCTGGATTGTCGTTTCGCCCAGACTATTCGCATATTCATTCGCGCCCGCACGGTTACCATGAGAAGCCAGCGGTTCTTATTCGCTGGCTCAATCAGAGTATGTTCTACGTGCGTGCACGAAACCGCTATCGAAAGCTCGCACAGTTAACCGCCTACCGGGACTCGTTCACGCAGAGCCGTAGAACTTCCGAAATCCCAGCCGACGCGGCAGCTGCATTCGAGCAACACGTGCGCACATTGGTCGCAATCGCTCGTACCGGAGGCGCTAAAGTCGTGCTCTCCTCGTTTGCGACGCTGCATGATCCGTCATTGAGGTATGCGGCCGACAGCCCGGCGACTCGGGCGAGTCTACGACAAAAACAGGAGCTAGCTGGAATCATGTACTTTACGCCTGGCTTAACCCTCGACGGCATTTTTAATGGACTCAGCCGTTATAGCGCAATCCTGCGCAAGATAGCGCAGGAGGAACAGACAGGTTGGGTCGACAATGCCGTCTTGGTGCCTCATGAGGACGTGTACTTTGTTGATCGAGTGCACTTCTCGCCCAGGGGAGCAACGCGCATGGCAGAGAACTTCTTGCCGGTCGTGTTGGAGCAGCTGGGTCAGGCGCCGCGCGTGCGCTGAAGCAGCCGCGAGCGCCTTATGTCCAGTTTTGTGCTAGTGCAAGGTTGCGGCTGGTGCGTCCTCGCTTGCGCTCGCCGGCGATGCATGATGCAAGACCATACGCCAGCCGGTCGCGGTAAGGCGGTAGGCGTTCGTGGCGATCACCGTTTGCCGGCGCCGCTCACGCCCAGACAGCTCTATGTGCTCATGTACGACATGTACCGCTAGGCCGTTGTCGGTCGCTTGTAGCTGGCGTGCGATCGTGAACTTTAGCCCTGGCGAGCGCGCGAAGATCTTTTGCCAGCTCTGTTTCACTGCCTGAAGTCCGGCCAGCACGGGGCCGAGTGGATGTACGCAGACGATCACCTGATCGTCGTCGGCCCACACCGCCATCATGGCGTCGAGGTCGGCACGCTCGAAGGCCGTGTAGAAGGCAGTTTCTGCATCCTCGGGAGTTGTGAAGCGGACAGGGTTCATTGCAGCCAGTTGCTGAACCTTGCCAGATCCTCCTCGGACAGAATTCCTGCCGCCTGTTTAAGTCGAAGCAGATTGAGGATGTAATCGTAACGTGCACGCAGCAGATCGGTGGCGGAGATAAAGAGGTCGCGTTGCGCATCCAGCACTTCCAAATTGGTATTAATGCCAGCCTCAAAGCCCTCGCGTTTGGCCTCGACGGCGCTCTCGGCCGCGATCACCGATTGGCGCAGGGCGCGCACCCGGCTCGCGCCGCTGACGACCCCAAGAAAGGCCGAGCGGGCCGCGCGTTCGGTTGAACGGCGCAGCGTTTCAAGGTCCTGTTGCGAGGCGCCGTAGCGATAACCGGCCTCGCGCGTGGCTGCGCTCACACGCCCGCCCTGATAGATCGGTACATTCAGCTGCAGCCCGAACTCCGAGGTGTCTGTCCTTACCCCCGGACCCGTAACACTGGCATCGTCGTCGGTGGCTGTCATCGTGCCGACAAAGTCGAGCGTGGGGTAGTGGCCCGCGCGTTGGCGCTTGATCTCCTCGAGAGCCACTTGCGCCGTCTCCCTGGCGGCGACAATTGTCGGGTTCTGCGTGATCGCGGTTTGCACCCACTTCTCGACATCGGGGGGGTCGGGCTCGATCAGCGGCGTGTCTTTCTTCAGCCGGGCCACATCGGTAATGAGCTCACCAGTAATTTCACGTACACCCTGGCGCGCATCGCGCAGCGTGCTGAGCGCTTCGATCTCGCCGGCCACGTCGAGCTCGAAGCGCGCGCGCGCCTGATGCACGTCGGTGACCGTGGCAAGGCCAACCTCGAGCCGACCTTCGACGACCTCAAGTTGACGCCCATTGGCTGCTTTCTGTGCTGCGTTGAGGTCGACATTATCGAGTGCCGCGAGCACAGTGATGTAGCTCTCGGCGACGCGCACAATTAAGTCTTGCCGGGCAGCTGCAAACTGGGCTTCGGCGCGACGCACTTCCGCGCGTGCCTGACGCAAGCCCGCAAAAAGTGCGCTGTTGTACAGCGGTTGCGACAGACTCAGTGAGAGCTGGTTGCTGTCGATAGTCGCCGACCCCGAGGGTCGCGAGACGATACCTGTATCGGTTTTGATCTCGACATCATTGCGGGTTGCACTGGCCTGAGCGTTGATGTTGGGCAACAATGCCGCGCGCGCCTGCGGCAGGCGCTCCAGATCTGCTCGATAAGTCGCTTGCGCGGCGCGGAAACGTGAGTCGTTTTGCAGTGCCAGTCGATACACATCCACTACGTTGGCTGCGTACGCCAGTGCCGGCAACATGCCAACACAAATGGCCCCAAGGCGGATAGTGCACGAGCGAAATCGAGAAGACATGGGTATAACTATGCGTTTGGCATGACGCTCGGGCCGATCAGTATCGCGACATGGTCGGATCGATTTCGCGCGCCCAAGCATCAATCCCGCCGTGCAGGTTGTATACGTTGTCGTATCCGTGCCGCACCAAGAAATCGGCAACGTGTAGGCTGCGATGCCCATGGTGGCACAAAACGATGATGGCGTGTTCCTGCGGCAAATCGTGTAACTGCGCGGGAACCTGGCGCATGGGGATATGTCGGGATCCGGGTACGGCACAAATGCTTACTTCCCACGGTTCACGCACATCCAGAACCAGTGGAGATTCCGTGCCTTGGTTCTGCCACTCGCTTAGTTTTTGCACGCTGAGATGGCGAATCATCTGAGCCTCGTAGGCATGCATGCAGGTGGCATCAAAAGACGAACCGTTCTGGCTGTCGGGCATTGAGCAGAGGGGGCACATCTGTTTCGAACAGCGACACTTCGGTCCAGCTGTCGCTGCCTAAACGCTGGATGAGCTTGGCCTGCATGACGGGCGAGCGGCCGACGATCGCGATCATGCGACCCCGAAGGGCTAGGGTCTGCTGGAATGCCGTCGGCAGTAAGGGTAGGGATCCGGTGATTAGAATTGCATCGTAGGGCGCATGTCGGTCCCAACCGTTCGCGCCGTCGCCGACCTCGATCG
Source organism: uncultured Nitrospiraceae bacterium (assembly GCA_964347935.1). GTDB lineage: Bacteria > Pseudomonadota > Gammaproteobacteria > Acidiferrobacterales > SPGG2 > SZUA-472. Next base: position 10,425 of record CAYGAS010000048.1, read on the forward strand.
TGACGTTCTTTACTCCGTGGCTTTCGAGACTGCGACGCGCGCCGGCCTCGAGCTCTGGAATGAGCTCGACCGAGTACACGTGTGCGCCGAAGGCGGCGAGCAGCGACGTCATGTAGCCGCTGCCTGTGCCGATTTCGAGTACCTTGTCAGTGGATTGCACCGCGAGCTCTTGGAGCAATCGGGCCTCCAGCCTTGGCGGCATCATGACCTGGCCGTGTCCCAACGGTATGCTCATGTCGACGTAGGCAAGGTTGCGGTGCTGAGCGGGCACGTAATCCTCGCGCGGCGACCCGTCGATCAGGCTGAGGACCCGTTGATCGAGTACCTCCCATGGGCGGACCTGTTGCTCCACCATGTTGTGGCGCGCCACCGCGAAGTCGGGCTGAGCCATAAGCACCTACATCCAAGGCATTTTTGGAGCGGTAAGGGTAAGCGCTTTGCTGAGCCCAGGCAAGCAAGGTTCGGCCTGAGCGACAACCCGTTTGTCCGCTAGCGTGACGGTGCGCCCGCGACTAGCGGTTCTGTTGCAATCGCTCGGCGGATGCTTTAGCGTGTCACCAAGGCAACTAGGGGTGTTCGCCTTGTCAGGCATCAAGGGCGAGCTGAGATACACCCTCTGAACCTGATCCGGGTAATACCGGCGCAGGGAAGCTTGCCCGTAACCTGACGGTCCTGCCTTCCCCCGCGCCAGCATCGATGCCCTGCAAGGGCAAGGGACACTAACATGAGCGCAAAGCCAGACCATTTCCTCAGCCAGACGGCGAGCGTCGACGCGGCTGCCATTCAGCCGTTTCCCAACTCGCGCAAAGTCTATATCCAGGGCAATCGTGCCGACATTCGCGTGCCAATGCGCGAGATCTCGCAAAATAAGACCGGTTCTCAAAGCGGCAGCGAAGACAACCCGCCGATCTGGGTCTACGACACCTCGGGTCCCTATACCGATCCGCACGCACGTGTCGACCTGCGCCAGGGTCTACCGGCATTGCGCGCACGCTGGATCGAGGAACGTGACGATAGCGAGCAATTGCCCGATGTCAGTTCGGCATACGGGCGCGAGCGGCTCGCGGATCCGAAGCTTGTCAGCGTGCGGTTTGCCCACCTGCGTAAGCCGCGGCGTGCCAAGGCGGGTATGAACGTGACGCAGATGCATTACGCGCGCAAAGGGATGGTCACGCCGGAAATGGAATTCATAGCCATCAGGGAGAACATGAGGTTGCAGGAGTACAAGGACGAGCTCTTGCGTCGCCGCCATCCCGGCCAGTCTTTTGGTGCGCACATTCCCGACGAGATTAGCCCCGAGTTTGTGCGTGACGAAGTGGCGCGCGGTCGCGCCATCATCCCGGCGAACATCAACCATCCGGAAACGGAACCGATGATCATCGGCCGCAATTTCCTGGTAAAAGTCAACGCCAACATCGGCAACTCCGCCGTGACCTCGAGCATTGAAGAGGAAGTCGAGAAGATGACCTGGGCGACACGCTGGGGCGCCGATACGGTCATGGATCTTTCCACCGGCAAGCACATCCATGAGACGCGCGAATGGATCATTCGCAACAGCCCGGTACCGATCGGCACCGTGCCCATCTACCAAGCGTTAGAAAAAGTCGAAGGCAAGGCAGAGGAGCTCACGTGGGAGATTTTCCGCGACACGCTCATCGAGCAGGCCGAGCAGGGTGTGGACTACTTTACGGTGCATGCCGGTGTGCGTCTGCATTACATTCCGCTGACTGCGCGGCGCGTGACCGGTATCGTCTCGCGCGGCGGGTCTGTCATGGCCAAGTGGTGTCTGGCACATCACCAGGAGAGCTTTCTCTACACGCACTTCGAGGAGATGTGCGAGATCATGAAAGCATATGACGTCGCTTTCTCGCTCGGCGACGGTTTGCGTCCAGGCTCGATCGCCGATGCCAACGACGAAGCCCAGTTTGCCGAGCTGCAAACGCTCGGCGAGCTAACGCGCATCGCCTGGAAGCACGATGTGCAAGTAATGATCGAAGGACCCGGCCACGTACCGATGCAGCTGGTCAAGATCAACGTCGACAAAGAGCTTGAAGACTGCCTAGAGGCGCCGTTTTACACACTCGGCCCGTTGGTCACCGACATCGCACCGGGTTATGACCACATTACCTCGGCCATTGGTGCCGCCATGATCGGCTGGTTTGGCACGGCCATGCTGTGCTATGTGACACCGAAAGAACACCTCGGCCTGCCCAATAAGAAGGACGTCAAGGATGGCATCATTACTTACAAGATCGCCGCGCACGCGGCCGATCTCGCCAAGGGCCATCCGGCGGCGCAGCTGCGCGACAATGCACTGTCGAAGGCGCGTTTCGAATTTCGCTGGAGCGATCAGTTTAATCTCTCGCTCGATCCCGATACGGCACGGGAATTTCATGACGAGACGCTACCGAAAGAAGGCCACAAGGTCGCCCATTTCTGCTCCATGTGCGGACCGCACTTCTGCTCCATGAAGATTACCCAAGATGTGCGTGAGTATGCGCGCCGGAAAGGCATCGGCGACGTACAAGCGGCCATGGACGCGGGACTGCGGGAAAAGGCCAAGGAGTTCAAGGAACAGGGCAGCGAACTCTACCGGCGCGCCTGAGGCGCTTGTAACGGCTTCGAGTCGGGGCGCAGCCTCAGGCGTGCCTGGCGGCAGTGCCGGGCGAGTTGTGGTAGAAAGAAACCTCTCCCGGCGGGCGCTGGCGAAAACGTTTATAGCACCACTGGTACTGTGCCGGTGCCTGACGAACGTGTCGCTCGATCTCACCGTTCAACGCTGCCACGGAAGTCGGGAGATCAGCGCATTCAATAGTGCTGGGCCCCCTGTTGAACCGTAAGCGATAGCCCTGCCCGAAAGGAAGGCGCTCAGCACAGGCAAACACGACGGGTGCTCCCGTTCGCTGCACTAGTCGCGAGAGCAAAACCATGGTCTTGGCGCTAATCCCGAAAAAGTCTGCGTAGACGACGTTATGGTCTTCGTTCGGAACCTGATCCGGCAAGATGCCGACGACACCGCCTCGATGCAGGACGCGATGCAAGGTGCGGATACCCCCGATGTTGGCCGGTACGAGCCGTGACCCCAAGCGCTCGCGTACGCTTCGCATGAGGGCATCGAGTTCGGCCACGCGTGGGCGTCGGTACAGAGCCGCAAAGTCATAGCGCATACCGCAATAGAGGCCAACGAATTCCCAAGCGCCGAGATGGGGTATGGCGAGAATTACGCCTTTGTCCTGGGCTAGTGCGTCCCGCAGCTCCTGTTCACCGATCACTTGTTTGACCAAGCGGCCGATCTTTGCGGCACTGCCCGTCCAAAGCAGCGCGAGCTCGGTCACGCTCTTAGCGAATTCTACAAGGGTGCGCCGCAACAGCCGTCTGCGTGCCGCTTTGTTCAGCCTGGGAAAGCACAAAGTCAAATTGACGCGGGCGACCCGCTTTCGTCTGTTGGGGATCAGCCACAGGGTCCAACCCAAGCTGGTGCCGAGCGCATGCAATACCGGCAGTGGAAACGCCGACAACAAGGTGAGCGCGGTGTGTAGTAGCAAAGGTTTCGTGTGAAACCTATGTTTCCGTGCACTCGAATCGCCCGTCCCAATGTTCACCGGGAGGGGCCAGTCGGCCAGAGCAGTCAAGCGGTCTCGCATCTTTCCAGAGCTTTAGTGCCAGCGTCGGGAATCCAAATCAACAGCCTGAAAAACTGGTGTCGATGGAAACCTTCGGCAACAGCGTTGCGCATCGTCTACTTAATTTATAGCGCGTGATTGCCGATGGGCAAGCGTGCACGTAGTCTGGGACAAAGACCGATCGGCCCACGGATCAGGCGCAGGAGTTCAGCCCCGAGGTGCGGGCTAGCAGCGTCGCCTTGATGTTTAATCTGTCTTGCGTCTCGCGAAGGCCGACGCCGTGGGCTTGCATGGCGAAGGACTGATCGTTGGCGGGGTGCGTGATGAGGGCCCTGTATCAGGGGAT
>CAYGAS010000049.1:0-19248 GCA_964347935.1 uncultured Nitrospiraceae bacterium
CGGCCAACGGCCGATCAACGCCAGCCATCACGATGGCGAGCCGGTCCGTGCCGCTCGCCCCCTTTCCGAGCACCGCTACCCGCTGTGCGAGCTTAAACTTGAAACTGGTACCGCCGACAAAAGCTGCGGCACCGTCAGCCTCCTCACGCAGATCGAGATTGGTAGCAACCACATCGCCGGTAAGCACGGGTATCGCCTCAGGCTCTTCAGCCTGCAGACGTTCGTCCAGCATTCCAGGCGGCTGGAAGTTCTCGATCAACAGCGCATACCTAAGGCGCACATCTTCCCGGGTCTGATAGTACTTGAGCAGCTCTTTCCACGGCGCGGCCAGATCCTTGTAGGCTGCAAGCACGGCCACCAGTGCGCCAAATGACAGGTCGCCGCGAATCACCAGATAGCCGCCGATAGAATAGAAAAAAAACGGTGTAAGTTTGTCGATAAAATTGTTTAGAAACTTGATAAGAAACTTCAGACGAAATATCCATACACGCACGTCGTAAATCGACGCCATCCTGTTGGAGTAGTCGGCCAACTCTAAACGCGACGTATCGTGGGCATGCACTTCCTGAATACCGGTGACGACCTCGCCGATCCTCTCGGAGAGCTGCCTGACCTGAACGACGCGCTGTTTGTTCAGGGCATTAACCTTACGTTGCAGCTTGGGAATCAAGTAGATTTGCATGGGATACAGAGCGATCGCTGCCAGGCCCAGTATCCAATCCTGCCACATGATGAAGACAAGAATGGTGATCAGCGTGCCGCCCTGAAAGGCTGGCAGCGCAACGGAGTCACCCACAAAACCGCCGATGGGCTCGGCCTCGGCGGTAATCATGGCGATGATCTCACCCTGCGACTGCTTGCGGAACTGTGGTAACGGGAACCTCAGCACACGCTCATACAGCTGATAGCGCAGGCGCCGAAGCATGCGTTCGCCGACAACGCCACGAAAGACATTGAGAAAATATTTGAACCCGCCGTTTATGAACACCAGAGCGAGGAACAGCCCACACAACAGCATCAAGTAAGGAATCTGATCAAGCTCATAGCCGAGCACGTTCTTGGGGAAATTCCGTCCGCCGATGGCCTGGTTGATGATCGTCTTTGGCAGATCGAGCGAAACATACAAGAACGGGAATGATGCCACCGTGCCAAGTAGCAATAGTATCTGCTCCTTGCGGCTGTACTTGAGAATGAACTGGAATATCGTTGGTTCCATAAGCTTGGCCTTTTTATCTCGGCGGGGATTTCCCGATATGCAGTCGCAGTGCCAGCAGGAGCGCGCTACGGCCTAGAGTAGGCGAGATCGCTCTGCGTGCAATCGTAGAACACACCTAGCCTACGCAATTGAGGCGACGATGCGCACGCGCTTACATGATGCCCGCTAAAACTGTATCCGCTACCTTCCAAACGACCTCTCTATCACGCGTGCTCACGAGCCCTCGAACGAGTAACTTAATCGTCCACGGGACTGCAGTGTCAAGAGTAAGCGCCGGCTTCGCGCAATAATACTATGATGAGCTTGGCTGCCCCGACTAGGCCTTGATTCGGAGATTGTTCGGATCATAGAAAGGGCGCAGCGAGGCGCGCGCCGGGACGCGCTCACAGGCGATCTCGATTTCGTACGACCCGTCCTCGATGAATTCCTTAGTTACGCTATCCTTATGGGTCACATAGCCCATCCCTACTGCACGGCCAAGCGTGTGCCCGAACATGCCCGACGTCGTGCGGCCGACAAGCTTTCCATTACGCCAGATTGGCTCATCGTGGTAGAGCAGATGCTCCGCGTCTTCGAGCGCGAACATGACAAGTCGACGTTGCAGTGGTACCTGACGTTGGCGTAGCACGGCGTCGCGGCCTACGAAAAGTGGTTTGTCGAATGCCACGGCGAACCCTAATCCCGCCTCTAGCGGTGTGTCCTCATCACTGATGTCGTGCCCCCAATGGCGGTAGCCCTTTTCGATCCGCAGCGAGTTCATGGCGTGGAAACCGGCGTGAACCAAACCTGCCGCCTCGCCTTCCGCAACCAAGGCATCATACACGCCAGCTGCAAATTCGGTGGGAATGTAAAGCTCCCAACCCAACTCGCCGACATAGGTGATGCGCATTGCCAGCACTTTAGCATAAGCGAATTCGATCTCTCGCGATGTAGCAAAAGGAAAGGCCGCGTTGGAAAGATCGGCAGGCGTCAGTCTTGCCAGCAGTTGACGGGATTTGGGGCCCATGACACCGATCACGGCATAGGCGGAAGTAACGTCTGTCAACACCGCGTAAGCGTCTGGCGGCGTATGCCGCTGCAGCCAGGCGAAATCGCGTGTCTGCGTCGCTACCGACGTGACGATCAGATAGGAGCTTTCGGCCAGGCGAGTGACTGTAAGATCCGCCTCGATGCCGCCGCGCTCATTGAGCCACGGCGTGTAGACCACTTTGCCTACCGGCACCGATACGTTATTGGCGCAGACGTAATTGAGCACGCGTTCGGCATCGCGTCCCTCAAGTAAAAATTTCGCGAATGAGCTCTGATCGAACAACCCCACGTTTTCGCGCACCGCGCGGTGCTCGGCGGCGGAGTGCTCAAACCAATTCTGTTTTCCATAGGAGTACGTATAGCTCGCCTCCACGCCCGCAGGTGCAAACCAGTTGGCCCGCTCCCATCCCTGCGCCTCGCCGAAACAGGCACCCCGCGTCGCCAGCCGTTCGTGTAAGGGCGAGGTACGCACCGGTCGCGCTGTTTCGAACTGGCGAAACGGCCAGTGCATGGCATAAAGCAGGCCTAAGCCTTCGACTGTGCGGTCATGCAAGTAACGCGCGTTTCCCTGAAAGGGCACCCAGCGGCGAATATCCACGTCCCATAGATCCATCGGCGGTCGTCCGTTGACAATCCACTCCGCCAACACTTTGCCCGCGCCGCCAGCTGACTGGATGCCGACCGAGTTGAACCCGGCGGCGACATAAAAATTCTCGAGCTCTGGGGACTCGCCTAAGATGTAACGATCGTCCGGCGTGAAGCTTTCCGGCCCGTTGAAGAATAGTTGGATACCCGTCGTCGCCAACGCCGGAACGCGCGCAACCGCTCGCTCCATTAGCGGCTCCAAGTGGTCCCAATCGACAGGCAGCTGCTCAAAAGCGAAGTTCTCGGGGATGCCCTGCATCCCCCAGGGCTTGGCGTCGCGTTCGAAGAAACCAATCAGCAGTTTGCCAGCGTCTTCCTTATAATAAGCGCAATTGTCAGGATCACGCAGCACCGGCAGCGTCGGTGGCAGGTTTGCCATCGCTTCGGTGACGACATAAAAATGCTCGGCTGCATGCAACGGTACGTTGATCCCACAAAGCTTGGCGAGCTCACGTGCCCACAGGCCGGCACAGTTGACGACATACTCGGCGCGGATGTCGCCATGCTCGGTGCCGACGCCCCATACCCGACCGCTCTCATGATGAATTGCGGTGACCTTGGTGTTCTCAATGATAGTGACACCGCCTATTCTCGCACCTTTGGCGATCGCCTGAGTGACGTCGCTCGGGTTGATCTGCCCATCTTTGGGCAGAAATACGGCTCCGACAACGTCATCGATATTCAAGAGCGGCCACAGATCGCGTGCCTCGCCCGGCGTAATCACTTCCACATCAAGACCGAAGCAACGGGCCATGGACGCCCCCCGTTTGAGCTCGACAAAACGCTCGTTGTGCGTTGCCAACGAAAGCGAGCCGTTCTGTTTGAATCCGGTGGCCTGTCCGGTCTCCTGTTCGAGCGTACGATAAAGCTCGGCGGTGTATTGCGCCAAGCGCGTCATGTTATGGGTCGCTCGCAATTGTCCGATTAACCCGGCTGCGTGCCATGTGGTACCGCAGGTGAGCGCCTTGCGTTCAAGTAAGACGACGTCCTTCCAGCCGAGCTTGGCTAGATGATAGGCCACACTGCAACCGACGATACCCCCGCCGATAATGACTACTTGTGCATGTTTAGGCAGCGTGCCGGTCATAGATGCAAGTCCAGTCGTCAGTCCTCCGTCCGCAGTCCTATTTTTTTCAGTACCTCCGCCCAGGAACGACAGAACTGCACACCTGCAGGCGGCATCATGTCGCCGTTGAAATCGACCTTTAACAGGACCGCTTGAAGCCCCTGTTTGACCACCGGGACCAGGTGACGCTCGTCATCATCGACGAGGACGTCAATACCGTGTTGCTTGCAGACCGAAAGTTTATCGCTGTCCGCCGACGACAACAGGGCATCGGCAAACTCCCCGGCCCCGTGTAGCTCCAGCCATTCTCTGGCGAACACCAGGCGATGTGGCAATCGCGCGCTTAGCACATAGACCTGGCCGTGCTCGCGCAATGCTCGCAGGGCGTCGAGCGCACCGGCAACGGGCGGCGCCTTGAGCGACGATTCGCGCTCGTAAACGACTGCGGCCATGGCTTCATAGCTAGCGGCACCGATAATGGGCACACAACTCGTTCGATCGCACGCCTGGGGGTCGATTTCTCGACCCAATCGCTCACGGATCCACGCGGCTTTTACCCGATTGGTGTCGGCAATAGTGCCGTCATAATCGATGCCGAAACTGTGCATTCTGCCGCTCACTGCGCCTCGCCTGTTTCCTCGAAGACGCGGTAAACGTAGTCCAGTTTACGCTCGATTTCCTTGTTGTAACGCTTGTTAAGCGTGGAGGACTCGCGCGGCCGCCATTCCTCGCTGGCCTGCGCCAGGGCCTCCGCGAGCCGCCACTTGTAGCGAAATTTCTGACCTCTCAAGCTATGCAAGGCCGCGATCTGTGCCGACGATAACCAAGCGGTGTCGAGCGAGTCCAATCCGCGCTCATCGATGACAAGGTTGCCGACTTCGCTGTAGTTGAGTAATTGCCTGTCCTGGGCGCTGCTGAGCGATACCTTGTCGTGGATCGCATCGAGAAAACTTGCGCTCGACGGGAACTGCTTGCCGTGCAACGCTTCTAGCTCGTCTGGGGCGAGCTCCCCTTGGAGCAGCGCGGCGGCGGCCGGCGACAACTCGTAGCGCACCTCCTGGTAGACCTTTTGGTTGAAGACATTCTGCAGGAAGAACAGCGCGATAAAACAAACGACAGCGGAAATAATCGGGGTCGTAATCCAGCCTGCACCGATATTGCCTAGAACCCGCCAGCGGATCTCACGGCCGCCACGCATGAGCCCGATCCCAAGCACTGCGCCGACGACCGCTTGCGAGCTAGACACGGGCACCAGCGGAATCGTGGGCAACCCCATCTGTGCCAACAAATGTTCCAAGCCCTCAGAGGCGAAAAGAAACAGCACCACTGCGTGCGCGACCACGGCGACCCAGGCCGCCACAGGCGATAACGGCAGTAGTTCCTGACCGACCGTAAGCATGACCCTTTTTGAATAGGTGAATACGCCCACGGCGATGGCAATGGCGCCGAGCAGGAACAGTTGCTGCACCGCGCTCAATACAAACAAGTCACCGACCCGAAAATCGGTGAACGGCGTGGCGGGGACGAACACACCCATCACATTGGCGATGTTGTTAGCCCCCAGGCTGTAGGCACCCAGCGCGCCGGCGATAATCAATGCCAACCGAGAGTTGGCATCCAGACGCAGCAGGTGAAGTTTGGCCACCTCCTGAAAGAGCTGCGCCATTCTTAATATCAACGCGGCAAAGAGCGCTGCCAGCACGGGGCACGCCACCCATGTGGCAACGATCTTGACTAACGTGGTCATGTCGGTGACCGAACCGCTGAACAGGTTCCAACCGATAATGGCGCCGACGATGGCCTGGCTCGTTGAAACCGGCAACCTCCATGTCGTCATCAGGTAGACCGTCAGCGCCGCCGCCAGCGCCACCATGAAGGCACCGGCGAGCGCGTTGATAGCGCCGAGCTCTCCGAGCGTGTGGCTCGCGCCGGCACCGCTGATTACAGCCCCGAGAATGACAAAAACACTACAGATGATGGCAGCCGTGGTGAACCGCACCATGCGCGTGCCAACGGCGGTGCCGAACACGTTGGCGGCATCGTTCGCTCCCAGCGACCAGCCAAGAAAGAGGCCGCTCGTGAGGAACAAAAGTACCGTAAGATCCACAGCTTAAAACTTGCGCTTGATCGTGTAGATCGCCAGATAGTCGGCGATATCCTCGGCTTCGTTGGCAAGCTCGTCGACGCGTTCGACGAAATAGCGAAGTTGTGTCTTATGCGCAAGATCGAGATCGGATGCGAAAACCGAGCGTTTCAGCTTTGTGCTGATCTTGTCTGCCTCCGATTCGTAAAACATCACCTTGGCGTTGTAGTCGCGCACAGCCTCGATGTCCCTGAAGAATGCGCGTGCCGCCAGCACCACGGTCTCGACGCACGTCACCACCGTTTCTGTGAGGTCTTGAAAATCGCGGTGATACTCGGACGGAATCACCGGCTTTTCGATCGAAAAGCGATACAGGTTAGCCTCGTAGATATTCACGAGATTATCCATGTCTTCGAGCAAGCTCAGCACATCACCTCGAAAATCCTGAATCAATGTTTGCGCATACAGTGCCGTTTCGATCGTTCGCCGCAAATCGTCGCCGCGATGCTCGACATGGGTCTCGTGTTCGAGAAAAGCTTCGAACTCGGGACATGAGCCTTGCGCCAGATAGACCTTCATGGCACGACTAAAGACCAGGCCGGCCTCAGACACCTTGTCGAGAAACTCATCAATCTGAGACTCCAGCGCCCGTGTTCGGCCAAAAATATTGGTTATTTTCTCCAAGTCCATCGATGCGTCCTTTCGGTTCTTGTCAGCGCGCACACCACGCAGACTGCGATCATTTGGCACTATCCTGCCGCGAGCGACCCCAAACGGCACGAAGATCGTGTTGGCTCGTTTCGGCGACCCCGTTGCAGTGCAATAGCACTGAAAGCGATCGGGTCAGGCAATCAGCGCCTCACCGCCCTTTTCGATGCGCCGTACCACGTCCAGGAAAGCACGAACGATTCGCAATCGTCGGCGCTCCTGCAGACACACCACATGCTCGACGATCTCGAGCCTGGCATCTCGCACGCGCAAAGCAACTAGACGCTTGTCGTGATCGAACTCCGCTTCGGACACCACGCCAATACCTAGACCGGCCGCCACCGCCTCGCGTACCGCCTCGCGGCTTTCGATCTGCATGACTGACTGTGGTCGAACGGCCGCCTCGGCTAACGCAGATTGAAAGATTTGACGCGTCACGGAGGCCGCTTCCCGCAGGATCATGCGCTGCTCGGCGATTTCCTTTAACCTGATCGAGGAGCGCTTCGCCCAAGGATGACGTCGGGGTACGAACAGCACCAGGCGACTTCGCCGGTAGGGTAGCGCAAACAGTCGCGGATCGTCATCCACTTTGGCGAGCACCGCGACGTCGATCTGGTAGTTGCGCAGGCTGCTCAACACCTTGTCCGCGTTTCCCATCGCCAAAGACACTTCGAGGCCGGGATAGCGCCGGCTAAAGGCCGCCAGGATGGGGATGATGTGGTGCGGGCCGTCAGCCCCGACCTTGATATGACCACTCTGTAATTCGCGCGCGCCAGCGAGAATGTCTTCGACTTCATCCTCGAGTCCAAACAAGCGTTGGGTCACGTTGAACAAATTTTGGCCCAGCGCCGTCAACACTACGCGTCTCCCGCGCCGGTCGAATAGACGCACGCCGTAACTGTCCTCCAGCGCCTTGACCTGACTGGAGACGGTGGGCTGGGTTAACTGCAACGATCGCGCGGCAGTGGTAAAACTGCCTTCACGAGCCACGGCGTGGAAGGCGCGAAGGTGTGCCCAATTCATGACGCTCCGGCGTTGGTTGTATTTATAGAGCTTATCTATTCGAATTATCTATGGTAATGATTTGACTTATGTCTGACAAGGCGAGATAGTAGCGCCGCGCCGATACAGTTTGGAAGAGAACGACGCCATGTCAGCCGAACGACAAGACCCATTGCTTCTTACCCCCGGGCCCTTAACCACCTCGGCCACCACCAAGAAGGCCATGCTGCACGACTGGGGTTCGCGCGATCACGAGTTCATCGAGATTAACCGCCGCGTACGCGAGCGTTTATTGGCGCTAGCAGGAGCGCAGGACACTCACGTGTGCGTCCCGCTGCAGGGCAGCGGGACCTTCGTTGTCGAGGCTGCCATCGGCACCCTCGTACCGCGCGACGGCAAGTTGTTAATTCTGGTCAACGGCGCTTATGGACGCCGCATGGCCCGGATTTGCGACTACTATCAACGCGCCTACAGCGTGGTTGAGACGCCGGAGGATGTGCCTAACGACCCGGACGGGCTGGAGGGAGCCCTTGCCGATGACCCGCTGATTACGCACGTTGCTGCCGTGCATTGCGAGACGACCTCGGGCATCCTGAACCCGATCGAGCGCATCGCCGCGGTGACCGCCAGACACAAACGTGCCTTGATCATCGATGCGATGAGTGCGTTTGGCGCCATCGACCTCGACGCCCGTAAGGTACCGTTTGACGCCATGGCGGCATCGTCCAATAAGTGCCTAGAAGGTGTTCCTGGAATGGGCTTTGCCATCGTGCGCCGGGCGGCATTGGAGCGCGCGCAGGGTAACGCACCTTCCCTCAGTCTGGATCTACAGGATCAGTGGAGCGGGATGGAAGCCAATGCACAATGGCGATTCACCCCGCCGACGCATGTTATCGCTGCGTTTCATCAGGCGCTGGAAGAACACGCACAAGAGGGGGGTGTGGCTGGACGCGGGGCACGCTACCGCCGCAATTGCGAAATCCTCCTAAAAGGCATGCGCGAAATGGGTTTTGTCAGCCTGTTGCCGGATGCATTGCAGGCACCGATCATCGTTACTTTTCACATGCCCGCCGATCCCAAGTTTGATTTCAAGCAATTTTACGACAAGCTTAATCAGCGCGGATTCGTAATCTACCCTGGCAAGCTGACCGTCGCCGATAGCTTCCGCATTGGCTGCATCGGCCGGCTCGGTGAGACGGAGATGCGCGCGGCATTAGACGCGATTCGTAAAACGATCAAGGAAATGGGCATCATTCACTGCGGTCCCAAACAGCTGGCCGCGGCGACCCGCTAACGCGGTAACTTGACCAGCTTACGGGTGTATCCGGAAGACAGGGCCGGTGAGCGCCGGACAGAGTGCGTATTCTTTGCTGCTTCATCAAGCAACCAGTCTCGAAACAACACAAGGTTCGGGTGGTTTGCAGCTGAGGGACGGTAGGTAATCCAGTAGGCGTCCTCGCCCGCAAGCGTAATATGGAACGGCGCCACGAGGCGACCCGCAAGCAGCTCGTTTGCAACCAAAGCAGTCCGGCCGAGGGCCACTCCGAGGCCACTAACGGCAGCCTGAATCGCCGTAACCGACTGGTCGAAGAAATCGCCACCTTGGGCATCGGAGAATGGCAAATCTGCCGCCTTAAACCACATAGGCCAATCTTCACGGTATCCATTGACATGCAGGAGTTTGTGATGAAGTAGGTCAGCCGGAGTCCGTAACGCCTGCGCTCCATTGGCCAAATGTGGACTGCAAACAGGGAACACCTCTTCCTCCAGCAATCGGATTGACACCAGTCCCGGCCATTTTCCAGCACCGTTACGAATTTCCGTATCGATTTCCTGCTGTGGAAATTCAGTCTCGCGGCCCAGGGCCGTCAGCCGAATGGCGATGTCGGGACAACGTGCATGAAATCTCTCCAGCCTTGGCGCCAACCATAGGATTGAAAATGAAGAAGGCGCGCGCACTGTCAGGCTTTCCTGATGACCGATAGAATACAGTTCTCTCGTCCCCGACGCGATCAGGTCAAATGCCTGCTTTAGACTCGGCAGATATGCCGCTCCGGCATTAGTGAGAACAAGTCGATGACGAGCACGCCGGAAGAGAGCTATCCCTAAATGCTTTTCGAGCGCGCTCACGTGTTGGCTAACCACCGCCGGAGTGACATTCAGTTCTTCGGCGGCCCGCTTGATACTGAGGTGCCTGGCGGCTGCTTCGAATGCACGCAGCCATGTTAGAGGGGGGATATGCCGGCCCATAGCGCCTCCGCAGACTTAAGAAATTCTAAATGCCCTCGTAGCTAATTTGCAATTGCCGAATGCTCATGGATCTGTCATATGAGTGCTGGAAGATATCTCTCCCTCACTTTACTGCTTTCCTAACAGGAGGACCCCCCAATGAAAACCTTAATAAAAGTCTTTTCCACCATCGGGATGTTTACCATCGCCGGCCTGTTGGCTGCCGGCCCTGCTGAGGCGCGAGAACTTGCGCTTTATACGGCCTCGAACCCCGAGATCGAAAAAAAGATCATGGAGGCATTCAAGAAAAAATACCCCGATATCAACGTCAAGGCGGTAAACGGATCTACCGGCCCGATGACCGAGCGTGTGATTGCGGAAAAATCAAACCCGCAAGCGGATGTAATCTGGATGGTCAATAACATAGCGCTCGAACAGTTGAAGGCCGCGGGTGCGCTGGAACCCTACGACCCGAAGGGCAGCCCAATCGCGCCGGCATTTAGGGATCCCGACAGTTTCTGGGTGGCACATAATGCCACGGTCATGGGTCTCGCCGTCAACACAAAGAAACTCAAGGAGAAAAACTTGCCGATGCCGGTAACCTGGGAGGATCTCATAAAGCCCGAGTACAAAGGCCAGATCACCATCGCTGCACCGACCAAGTCGGGGACCGGTCTTAGCATAATGAGCACGCTGGTCGATGCATTCGGCTGGAACTTTATCGATAACCTGCACCAGAATATCTTTCAGTACAACGAAAGCGGCAGCGCTGCTGCCCGCCAGGCTGGTCGCGGCGAAACCGTGATCGGCCTCAGTTATGACACCGCTCTGATCCAACAGGTGCGTGCAGGGGTAGGCGTTGAGATGGTCATCGGCAGAATCTCTCCCAATGTGCTCGAGGGCGCCGGGCTAATTGCGGGCGCTCCAAATTCGGCAGAGGCCAAACTGTTCCTAGATTGGCTATTCAGCGAAGAGGCCGCCAAAGTTTTTGATCCATTCGTGGGGGCGGCGGCCGTGCCGGGCTACGGCAGCGTCGACATGAAACAGGTTTACCTCTGGAAGATGCGCAGACCCTTGGACGCAAATCAGTTCAAACGCGAGTGGGCAGCCAAATACGAAGGCAAACGCTAGTGCAATTGTAGACCTCCTTGATCCGTGGTGCGCCGTGTTCCTTCCCCGGGCACGGCGCCCCCTGCCGAACGGTGTATTGGTATGGCGCAGTTAGCCTTCCGCGGTATCAGCAAGAAATTCGGCCCCGTTACCGCGCTGCATGATATTTCCCTGGATATCGCTTCAGGTGAGTTCGTGTCACTCCTCGGTGCTAGTGGCTGCGGCAAAACGACCTTGCTTCGAATTATTGCCGGGTTCACTCAGGCGGAGACTGGAGAGCTGTCCATCGACGGTGAACGCGTCGAGGCATTGCCCCCGAGCAAACGCAATGTCGGATTCGTGTTTCAGTCGTATGCCCTGTTTCCCACACAAACAGTAGCGCAGAACATCGGCTTCGCACTCAAGATCCGCCGACAGGCACGGGCTGCGATCACGGTACGGGTGCGCGAGCTTTGCCAGCTGACGCGTCTCGAGGGGATGGAGGATCGTTACCCGCACGAGCTCTCTGGCGGACAGCAACAACGCGTGGCGCTAGCGCGGGCGCTGGCGCCGAACCCCTCCATTTTGCTTCTTGATGAGCCGTTAGCAGCCCTCGACGCTAAGATCCGGGGACACTTGCGAGCTGAAATCCGTGCTGTCGTGGATCGACTCGGCATCACCACCGTGTATGTCACCCACGACCAGGAAGAGGCGTTGTCCATTTCTGATCGTGTCGCAGTGATGGATGCAGGACGCATCCTTCAGGTCGGTGCACCGATGGAGGTATACCTAAGACCAATTAGCCGTTTCGTAGCCGATTTTATCGGCACGAGCAATCACCTGCATGCCAAACCGATCGGCAAATCCGAACTAGAGATCGAGGGACACGTCGCGAGAGCAGACATACCGACCGCGCTGCGCGGCAAGGCACGTTGCACTGCGTGCGTCCGCCCTGAGCATATCGCACTGCGCCGGGCGGCGACCACCGATACGCTGCACGGGACACTCGGACATTTTACATTCCTCGGTCAAAGCGTCCGTGCGACGGTCACCACAAGCGGTAATCACGACCTACTTGTGGACGTAGCGACCACCGACTGGCTAACCCAAGGTTTGCAAGTCGGCGATGCCGTTGCTTGGAGCATCCGTCCCGGCACCATTATGGTTTTTGACTCGGATGAGGACGCCCTAACGCCATGATAAGACAGCTCCCCGGCTATTCTGCTGCGCTACTCGTGGCGCTATTGCTGTTCATATTCATCGCCTATCCGCTCGGGGCAGTCCTGGTAGAAAGCTTTGTGGTGGAGCGACCTATGTCGGTGTTCGAGCTGCGCGCTATGACCCTGAACGCGCTCGAGCGCGTGCCCGCAGATGAACGAGAGTCCTTAGTCGCGCGTTGGCTACAGTCGGCAACACCTAAAGATCGTATGGAGGCCATCGCGGCCTCCCTCGAACTCCTTGGCGAAACCGTTCCGTGGGACCGTAGGGCGGCCTTTGACGAGCAGATCGCGGCCGCCGAGGATGCCGTACTAGCCCTGAATGCGGCAAAGCGCACCGAGCTCGAGCAACACTATGGGATCGCTCACGTGATGCTGCATAAACGCATCCCACTTGCCTTCAGGATCAAGGCGCAACTTTCCTCGGAGGGTTTCGACCGCTTGCGCACGGGTATGCATGAAGGCTTCGGTTTCAAGCACTACCTGAGCGTGTTCGAAGAGCCACGGATCCAACGAGCAGCAAGAAACAGTATTCTGCTGTCGCTATTAACCTGTGCCATCACGACTCTTATTGCCTTTGTGGTCTCCTATGGTGTGAATCGCAACGCGGTTGCTTTTCCAAACTTGGTGCGTTACGGCACGCTGGTGCCATTGGTGTCTCCGCCGGTGATGATCGCGACCGCTGCTATCTTGCTGTTCGGCCGCAACGGCGCCTTTACGAAGGGGCTTCTGCAAGACACGCTCGGCTGGATCGATGCGACTGAGACCAACCTTTATGGGCTCGGCGGGGTAATCGTAGCCCAAGTATTCAGCTTCCTACCACCGGCATTTATTATCATGGACAACGTGCTTTCCAAACACGATGGCCGGGTGGAGGAAGCCGCTGCAAGCCAGGGTGCCAACGCCTGGCAGGTTTTCAATCGCGTATCGCTACCGCTTTCGATGCCAGGCATCCGTCGGACTGCCATTCTAGTCTTCATCCTTGCTATGACGGATTTCGGCAACCCGCTCGTCATCGGCCGAGACCTGCCCAATCTAGCCGGTCTGCTCTACGATGAGATGGTCGGTTTCCAGAATACAAAACTTTCTGCCGCTCTTGCCGTGTGGATGATCCTGCCGGCGTTGTCGATTTACTTGCTGCTCGAAGGCATTGGACGTCGTAAGCGCTACCACACAACAGAGTCCGGCGGCGGGCCACCGGAGTTGCCGGTACCATTGCCGGCTCGCCTCGTTATCGGTGCTGTTGCTGGCGTGGTGTTGACACTAATCGCTGTGCTGTACGGTACAGTCATCACGGCTTCGTTTATCAAGATCTGGGGCGTCGACAACACGTTTACCTTCAGTCATTACCTGAGCGGCAGCGGAGTAGCCGGCTTTGTATCCGAGGCCGAAGGCGTTTCCGCAGTATGGAAAAGCACCCAGGTTGCGGCGATCGCCGCCCCGCTCGGCGGACTTCTCGGATTGGTCACGGCCTTTGTGGTCGAGCGTTTGCGGCCTATAGGGGGAAATGTGCTCAGTTTTGTCGCTCTAGTGCCAGCTATTCTTCCAGGGGTGATATTTGGCATCGGCTATGTCGTGGCGTTCAACTTCCCGTTCGGCATGAAGGAGCTGGCACTCACAGGAACACGTGCGATTCTCGTGCTCAATCTATTGTTTGGCCATATCTATGTCGGCGTGTTAGCCGGCAGGGTAATGTTACAACGCCTCGATGCCTCCGTTGATGAAGCGGCCGAGATCCTCGGTGCCTCGCTCGTGCAGCGGTTCGTCCGCGTTACGTTGCCGATGCTTCGCCATGCCGCCCTGCTTGGCACCTTGTTCGTTTTCGTCGAGGCGATGACGAGTTTGTCCTCGATCATATTCCTGGTGAGTCCGGGCAATGAGCTCGCGGCTACCATCATTCTGGAAGAAGCAGTGGCCTCGTACTATGGCGTTGCTAGCGCCTTAAGCGTAACGATGCTCGCGATTGTGTTCGCCGTGATGGCAGCGATCTGGGCGTTCGAACGTCACGGGCCCGCGTGGGCGCGGCTGGGCGCACGCCTAGGGGGCCGGGCATAACTCAAGATAACGTCCCGCACAGGCTTAGTAAAAGGAAGTAACCAAGTGGATAAGGCGACATGGACAACCCACAACGTGGACCAGACCGCGCGCGCATTGCTCGAGCGTGATTCTCGCGTCTATATCCACCAATCCGGCTCCACGCCCTGTCTCTCCGCCATCCGCCACGCCCATGGGGTCTGGCTCGAGGATGTTAGCGGGCATCGTTATATGGACTTTCATGGCAACAGCTGTCATCACCTGGGCTATGGACACCCACGCCTCATTGCGGCGGTGAAGCGCCAGCTCGACGAGTTGCCGTTTACGCCCCGGCGCTTTACCGATGAGCCAGCAGTCGTGCTCGCAGAGCGTCTGGCGGCGCTCTGGCCTGGTGCACCGGGTAAGGTGTTGCTGACGACCGGCGGTTCTGATGCGGTCGAGGTCGCCCTTAAGCTCGCACGTGCGGCAACCGGACGTTATAAAACGCTTTCCTTTCTCGATTCCTACCACGGAAGCGGTTTCGGTGCCATCAGCGTCGGTGGTCGTGATCAGGACCGCTCGCCGCGCTTGGGTCCACTGCTGCCCGGTGCCTTGCACGTTCCTCCTTTTTATCGCCGGCCGGCCGATGACACTACAATCCCCGTGGACGCGGAAAGCTGGGCGAAAGCTTCACTGGAGGCAATTGAGCAGGCCTTCGCGCGTGAGCGCGACATCGCGGCGGTGATCGCCGAGCCTATACGTTCTACGCCGCACATACCTGCCGCCTGGTTCTGGCCGCGAATACGCGCCCTTTGCGACGAGCATGGCACCGCGTTGATTTTCGACGAGATTGCAACTGGGCTTGGAAAAACAGGTCGTCTATTCGTAAGTGAGCACCTCGATGTGGTGCCCGATATCACTGTGCTTGGCAAGTCGCTTGGCGGCGGTGTGTTGCCTATTGCCGCGGTCATCGCTAACCCCGCGTTTGATGTGGCTCCACAGCTGCGGTTGGGCCACTATACGCATGAAAAAAACCCAGTCACTTCCCGCGCTGCACTCGCGACACTGCAGGTCATCGAGGAGGAAGAGCTCGTCAAGCACGCTGCGCACGCAGGTGCCCGTGCGCTTGCCCGGCTTCAGGACATGGCATCTCGCCAGCCGCTTGTCCGGGGGGTGCGCGGTCGGGGACTACTTATGGCGGTGGAGCTTACTCGAGCGTGCGCGGAGTCAGTAATGTTTCGTGCTCTCGATAAAGGGCTAAGCCTCTCTGCTACTGAAGGCCGGCATCTGACACTTTCGCCCCCGCTAGTCATTGCCGAACACGAGATGGGCCAAGCGCTCGACATTTTGGAGCACGCATTGGACGAAGAGAAGGCCGACTCGGGATAGCAATTGCGTGGACGCTCACCAACCTGCTGTGTACGCACACCATTGGACGCTCTTTCCTCTCATGGGGCCGATCGAAGCGGCGCGCTTTGCTGTCGAGCACGGCTTTGAGGGCCTGGAGCTACACTGCAATCCGCTCGATCTGTGGCCAGGCGTTATCGCTCCAGCGACCTTGGTAGAGCTCGCGGCCATCGCACGCGAGGACGGTCTGCGCTACTCGCTGTACGGGTGCGGCACACTTAACGCTGCTACCTCGCTGCCCGAGCTGCAAGCCCTCAACCATAATACAATCGTGCGTATGCTCGATTTGGCCGAGGCCGTGCGCGCACATGTCATCTGCCTACACCCGGGCACGGTGACCGAACTCGAGAGCCTAGAGCGCAAGGGCGTAGCTTTCGATACCGAACGTTTCGATCGTACGCAGCTCGTACGGCAGGGCTGGGAGCACGCGGTTGCCGCGCTTACGCGCTGGGCGGGCCTAGCAGCACCCCGGGGTGTGATGCTGGTGATTGAGAACGACGCACACACGCCCCACACGGCTGCCCCTAGCGCGCAAATGCTCGCCGATATGGTGCGTACCGTAGATAGCCCGAACGTGCGGGTTAACTTCGATACCGGTCACGCTTTCATCGCCGGCGGACTCGAGGAGGAACTTGAGGCTTTGCGACCCTATATTGCTCACGTGCATCTCGACGACAACAGTACGGCCTACTCAAGTGAGCACCTGCCGCTGGGGGAGGGGGCGATTGACTTCTCTGCGGTGTCCAACTTTCTCTCGAGAATCGAGGCGGCGCTCGTACTCGAGATCTACGCTCCGCAGCGTCCGATAGAGGCAACGCTGCAGAGCCGCGAGTACCTCCTGAGGCTGCTCTCCCGTGCCCACCACCACTGCTAGCGCTCTCTGTCACTGACCTGTGTCATCTCATGCTGCGACAATCAGGAGGCGGCGTTGGAGGGTGCTCGGCGCGGGTAGCCTTGCCCACATTCTGCACGACGGCTTCAGCGCTTCCATCTATCTGCTGCTACCCGTCTGGCAGTCGGCTTTTGGCTTGTCGCTGACTCAGGTCGGGCTACTGAAGGCCGTCTACGCGACAGCCATGGCAGGCCTACAAGCGCCGGCCGGCTTGCTCGCCGAGCGCCTCGGCGAGCGTGGGCTGCTCGCTGCAGGCACGGTGCTATCCGGCCTCGCCTTCCTTGCCGCCGGCGCCGCCGTCGGCTTTGTGACCCTGGCGCTATGCCTGTTCGTGGCCGGATGCGGCGCAAGTGTGCAACATCCACTGTCCTCGTCCGTCGTGGCGCGCGCCTACCAGAACGGGCGGCGGCGGGCAGCGCTTGGCTTTTACAACTTCGCCGGTGACATCGGTAAACTGGTCTTTCCCGCAACCGCAGCTCTGCTAATCGTGCTGATGCCTTGGCAATGGGTCACAGCGGGTTACGCCGGCATCGCCGTGCTCGTCGCACTGATGTTAGTGGCGCTGCTGGGCTTTACTGCCACCACGCACGAGAAGGCAACACTCCACCACTCACCTGCTGCCCAGAACTTGGAGCGCGGCTGGGGTATACATAATCGGCGTGGGTTTCAGACGCTCTCCGCTATTCACGTGATCGACGATAGCAGCCGTACCGTATTCCTAACGTTTCTGCCGTTTCTGCTCACGGCCAAGGGAGCGCAGGTACCTACGATCGGTTTCGCTCTGACGCTGGTGTTTGCGGGCGGAGCAATCGGCAAGTTTGTTTGCGGCATGCTCGCAGAGCGCGTCGGCATCATTCGCACGGTCATCACGACGGAACTCCTGACCTGCGGCGGCATCCTGTTATTGCTGTTTCTGCCGCTCGCGCCGACGCTTACCCTGCTGCCGATCCTTGGCCTGGCGTTAAACGGGACGTCGTCGGTACTCTATGGAACCGTCGCCGAGTTTGTCGCGCCGGAGCGTCATGCGCGTGCATTCGGGCTATTCTATACGCTCGGTAGCGGTGCCGGCGCCGTAGGGCCGGCGCTCTATGGGCTGGCGAGCGATATGCTGGGATTATCGGCAACCTTCGTTATTCTCAGCGTCATGATCTTGATGACCATTCCGCTGGCGCAGGTGCTTCGCCACTCTCTGCCCGAACGGATGTCTGCCCCCATCCATTAATCCCTCAGGTACAAAATCCAGCCAGGCTGTGGAAGACCGGTCGGGGGGGTTGACCCAACCGACCTTGGGGTCGGCCGCCTCAGAACGCATCGGCTTGCCCGTCGCAAGAGAGTCAGGTTACGGCCGGGTGGAGCTCTACCCCCGTACCGGCATGTCCGGGGCTGGGTCCGACTTTGTGTGCGGGGCAGTGGTTTTCGCCGTGGGTAGCCATGCCGGCATGCTGGCGGTCGACGAAGCCACTGCTGTTCTGGAAGCAGCCGAAGTGCGCTTTGTCAGGCCAGTGAATAACGATGTCGCCATCGTCGCCGAGGCCAATGCTCGCATGAAAATCGGTAACAGACGCCACGTCGCTGTGACAGGCAGTCAGGGTAAGAAAAAAATATTCGAAGGAGACTTCACTGTCTGTCTGACCAAGTCACGTTAGCGCACGCGCGCTCGTAGGGTCACCTCGGCTCTGTACTGGCCCTAAGCGGAGCGCCAATCCAAAACTCAAATACCTAGGCCGTGGCAGCTACGCTTTCGCTTAGACAAGCGTCGAGAATGTCGAGCGCCTGATCCATCTGCTCGCGCGTGAGATTGAGTGGAGGCGCAAGCGTAATGATATTGCCCATCGACAGCTTGAAGCTGAGACCTTTGCTGAGAGCGCGATAGAGGACATCTTCCGCAAGATCCACTGCACGCTGTCGCGTTTGGCGACTCGTTACCAACTCCATTCCCATGAGCAGGCCAAGACCCCGAACATCGCCAATGACTTCATGCCTGTGTTGCATCGAACGCATGCGTTCCAATGCATAGTCGCCGAGCTGTTGCGCCTTCGCGCATAATCCGTCCTGCTCGATCACCTCGATTGTTGCCAGCGCGGCGGCACAGGCCACTGGATTCTTCTCGTGAGTGTAATGACCGAGGGCCCGTTCGGGGGCAAGGTCCAGATCCTCGCGCGCGATGAGGGCTGCCAGCGGAAAGATGCCGCCGCCGAGCCCTTTGCCGATCACCAGCATGTCAGGCACGATGTCGTAGTGCTCGACGGTGAACATCTTGCCCGTACGCCCCAAACAGTGCGGTACCTCGTCGAGAATCAATAAGGCACCATGTC
The DNA here is from genome assembly GCA_964347935.1 of uncultured Nitrospiraceae bacterium. Taxonomy (GTDB): domain Bacteria; phylum Pseudomonadota; class Gammaproteobacteria; order Acidiferrobacterales; family SPGG2; genus SZUA-472. The sequence continues at coordinate 18,912 of CAYGAS010000049.1, forward strand.
GATCGCAGGCCTTGCGAATGATCTCCCAATACCCTTTGGGGGGAATAAACGGTGTGCTGCGGATGGTCTCGGAAATGACCGCAGCGATGTCGCCCTCCTTTTCAAGCACGTACTCGACGTAGTGTGCACATTTAAGCGTGCATTCTCCGGCGCAATCCCAGGGACAATGCTGTGCGTCAGGCGGCGGAACATGCTCGGCACCGGGAAGTAGCGGGCCAGCATCTTTTCTGAAAATCGCCTCCCCGCCGATCGAGATCGCATCGAGCGAAGCACCGTGGAACGAGTCCCACATGGAAATCGTCTTGAACCTGCCCGTCACTGTGCGCGCGAGCTTCAG
>CAYGAS010000050.1:0-14561 GCA_964347935.1 uncultured Nitrospiraceae bacterium
AGGTGAAGGTGATGTTCACCGCGCCCACCGCGTTTCGTGCCATCAAGAAAGAAGACCCTAATGGCGAGTTCATCAAGAAATACGATCTGTCGCAGTTCAAGACACTTTTCCTGGCGGGCGAGCGCTGCGATCCGGATACCTTGGAATGGGCGCAAAATCACCTCGGGGTACCGGTCATCGACCATTGGTGGCAGACCGAGACCGGCTGGGCGATCTGTGCAAACTGCATGGGCCTCGAGTCGCTGCCGGTGAAGCCGGGCTCGCCGACCAAGCCGGCACCCGGCATGGATGTGCGGGTCGTTGACGAGAACAATAAGGACGTGAAGCGCGGCGACATCGGCGCGCTGGTGATTAAATTGCCGCTGCCGCCGGGGACTTTTCCAACGCTGTGGAACGCCGACCAACGTTTCGTCGATGCTTATCTTTCGGAATTCCCGGGCTATTACAAGACGGCCGATGCCGGCTACATCGACGAAGGCGGCTACGTGTTTGTGATGTCGCGCACCGACGACATTATTAATGTTGCCGGTCATCGCTTGTCCACGGGCGGCATGGAAGAGGTGTTAGCCGCGCATCCGGATGTGGCCGAGTGCGCCGTCATCGGTGTGGACGACCAACTCAAAGGCCAGTTGCCGCTCGGCTTTCTGGTACTCAAGGCCGGCGTGGCGCGGGACCACAGCGAGATCGTTGGCGAAGTCGTGAAGATGGTGCGAGAAAGGATCGGGCCGGTCGCCGCTTTCAGGACCGCCACGGTCGTGGGCCGGCTACCGAAGACGCGTTCCGGGAAGATCCTGCGTGGCACGATGCAGAAGATCGCCAACGGCCAGGACTACAAGATGCCCGCGACGATCGATGACCCAGTGATTCTGGACGAGATCACCGTGGCCCTAAAAGGTGTGGGATATCCCGGCAGCGGGTAGTGTATTGAGCGATAGCTAACTCGCCGAGGTGCAAGAGCGATGAATGCCAAGCCAAGCGCGGGCGCGCGGTTGCGCGCGGCCATGCAAGCCGAACGACCCCTTCAGCTGGTCGGTGCGATCAATGCCTACTGTGCCTTGCTTGCCGAGCGCGCCGGTTTCCGCGCCCTGTACCTGTCGGGCGCGGGCGTGGCCAACGCCTCTTACGGTCTGCCCGATCTCGGTCTGACGACGCTGAACGACGTCTGTGAGGACGTGCGCCGGATCAGCGCCGCCACGCCTTTGCCCTTGCTCGTCGATGCGGACACCGGTTGGGGTGCGGCCTTTATGATTGCGCGCACCATCCGCGAGCTTATCCGCGCCGGCGCCGGCGGCTGTCACATCGAGGACCAGGTGCAGGCCAAGCGCTGCGGTCACCGGCCCGGCAAGGCGCTGGTCTCGGGCGAGGAGATGGCCGATCGGATCAAGTCGGCCGTCGACGGGCGTACCGACGATCAGTTCGTCATCGTGGCACGTACCGATGCGCTCGCAGGCGAGGGCCTGCAAGCGGCGATCGAGCGCGCATCCTTGTACGTTGAGGCTGGTGCTGACGTAATCTTTGCCGAAGCCGTGGGCACGCTCGAGGAGTACAAGCGTTTCACGACGGCCGTCGCTGTACCGGTATTGGCCAATATCACCGAATTCGGCAAGACGCCGCTTTTCACCGTTTCTGAATTGGAGGAGGCCGGGATCGGCCTCATCATCTATCCGCTGTCTGCTTTTCGTGCGATGAGCAAGGCCGCATCGGCTGTGTATGAAGTCTTGCGCCGCGACGGAACGCAAAAGTCGGCCGTAGGCATGATGCAGACCCGCGATGAGCTCTATGAGGTGCTTAAGTACCACGACCATGAGCGCAAGCTGGATGAATTATTTACCAAAGGGGACTGATACGCATGAACACGACTGCCGAGGTAAAGACGAGTGGTGGCAAGGCCACCGGTGCCGGGCTGCGCGGACAATCAGCCGGGCAAACCGCGATCGCCACGGTCGGAAAGGAAGGCCATGGGCTGACCTACCGCGGTTATGAGATCGAGGTGCTCGCGAAAAATGCCCAGTTCGAGGAGGTAGCCTACCTGCTCCTGTACGGCAAGTTGCCGAAGCAGTCGGAACTCGACGCCTACAGGAGCAAGCTCAAGGGTCTACGCGGCCTGCCGCAAGCGCTGAAGGAGGTGCTGGAGCGCATTCCGGCCAGCGCCCACCCGATGGACGTCATGCGCACCGGTTGTTCCATGCTGGGCACGCTTGAGCCCGAGCACGAGTTCGGCCAGCAGCACGACATTGCCGACCGTTTGCTGGCGGTATTTCCGTCCATCATGTGTTACTGGTACCGCTTCGCGACGGACGGCAAACGGATCGAAACCGAGACCGATGACGATGCCGTCGCGGCGCATCTGCTGCACATGCTGCACGATAAGCCGCCGAGCGCGCTGCATCGCAGCGCCATGGATGGCTCGCTGATTCTATATGCCGAGCACGAGTTCAACGCGTCCACCTTTGCATGCCGGGTGTGTGCCGCCACGCTTTCGGATTTCTACTCGGCCGTGACCGCCGGTATCGGCACCTTGCGCGGTCCCTTGCACGGCGGCGCCAACGAGGCGGCCATGGCGCTGATCGACCGCTTCGCCACGCCTGAGAAGGCCCGCGAAGCTCTGCAAGAAATGCTCGCGCGCAAGGAAAAGATCATGGGTTTCGGTCACGCCGTCTACCGAACCTCCGATCCGCGCAACGCCACGATCAAGTCTTGGTCGAAGAAGCTTTGTGAGGCTGCCGGCGACACGCGGCTGTACGAGGTGTCAGCAGCGATCGAACAAGTGATGTGGGATGAAAAGAAGCTTTTCCCGAACCTCGATTTCTACAGTGCCTCGGCGTACCACATGATGGGTGTCCCGACGCCGCTGTTCACGCCGATCTTTGTGGTCTCGCGTATTACCGGCTGGGCAGCGCATATCATGGAGCAGCGCGGAAACAACGTACTGATTCGGCCAGGCGCAGACTATACGGGCCCTGAAGAGCAGGAGTGGGTGCCGATAGAGAAGCGAACCTAAACAGGCTCGCAGCTAGGCGCCATGTACAGCCGTCGCGATTAACGCGGAGGTCGCCTAGGCGCCAAGGATGCAAAGAAAACATTCATAAATCTTCCTCTGCGTACTCCGCGCCTTGGCGTTCTTTGCGTTTCTTTCCGGGGCGACTCTGGAATCGCTAGCATGGTCTTTCTGTGAAGAAACTGAGGTGAACAACATGTCCCGCGAAGCCACACGCGAAGCCAAACGACCCGCTCCGGACAAGGTGCTAGTCGATATTGCCGACTATGTGCTGGGCTACGATGTGACGCGCAGCAAAGAGGCGATGCAGACCGCGCGTTACTGCCTCATGGATACGCTCGGCTGTGGCATGCTGGCGCTCAACTATCCTGCGTGCACGAAGTTGCTCGGCCCGGTGGTGCCTGGGGCCAGCATGCCCGGTGGCGTGCGTGTGCCCGGCACCGCCTATGAGCTCGATCCGGTGCGTGCCGCCTTCAATATCGGCGCCATGATTCGATGGCTCGATTACAACGACACGTGGTTGGCGGCGGAGTGGGGCCATCCGTCCGATAATCTCGGTGGCGTGTTGGCGGTGGCCGATTACCTGAGCCGCAGGGCTGTCGCCAGCGGCGGCGAGCCGCTGCGCATGCGCGATGTCCTCGCTGGGATGGTCAAGGCGCATGAGATCCAGGGCGTGATCGCGCTCGAGAACAGTTTCAATCGCGTCGGCCTCGACCATGTATTGTTGGTGCGTGTGGCGTCCACTGCGGTCGTGAGCGCGTTGCTCGGCGGCTCACGTGAAGACGTGATCAACGCAGTATCCAATGCGTGGGTAGACGGCGGCGCGCTTCGCACGTATCGCCATGCCCCGAATGCCGGGTCGCGCAAGAGCTGGGCGGCCGGCGATGCCACCAGCCGCGCTGTGTGGCTCGCGCTCAACAGCCTGCGCGGCGAGATGGGCTACCCGTCGGGGCTGTCCGCACCGGTGTGGGGGTTCCAGGATGTGCTTTTCAAGGGCCACGCGCTCAAGTTCCCCCAGGGCTACGGGACCTTCGTGATGGAGAACGTGCTCTTCAAGATCTCCTTCCCGGCCGAGTTTCATGCGCAGACGGCGGTCGAGGCTGCGGTCACCTTATATCCTGAGGTCAAAGATCGTTTGGATGACGTCGATAAGGTCGTCATCGAGACACAGGAGTCGGGTGTGCGCATCATCGACAAGACCGGACCGCTCAACAATCCGGCCGATCGCGACCACTGCATCCAATACATGGTGGCGATACCGTTAATCAAGGGCAATCTCACGGCCGAGGATTACGAGGACGCGGTTGCCGCGGATCCGCGCGTCGATGCGTTGCGTGCCAAGATGGAAGTGAAGGAGAACGAACAGTTCACGCGCGACTACCTCGATCCGGAAAAGCGCTCGATCGGCAATGCCTTGCAGGTGTTTTTCAGGGGCGGCTCAAAGACCGAGCGCGTGGCGGTTGACTATCCCGTTGGGCACCGGCGCCGGCGCAAGGAGGGAATTCCGCTGCTGGAGGCGAAGTTCGCGCGCAATATCGCCACGCGCTTATCACCGCGGCAATGCGAGAAGATTTTGCACTTGTGCGAAGATCAAGCGCGCCTGGAATCAACGCTGGTACACGAGTTCGTCGATCTTTGGATGGTTTGACTGTTTTCCCAGGCCTATCGGTGTGATCAACCGTCGACCTGTTTCGCTTTTGTCATGCGATAGACGAGGCCGAACTCGTCGTTCTGAAGTACTTCCAGGGTGCCGCTTATGACAACCGGCTCAAGGCTGAACGCGACCGGATTCTCGGATTTGACCTCCACGATCGATTCGGCGCCGCCCGGCAGGCAGAAAAAGCAAGTCGCCGGTGCGGCGGTCAATAGGAAGTGCTGCTGTTTCTCGGCTTGCTCCAAGGGCAGCATGAAACCCTGCAGCTTTACCCGTTGACCGTTCAATGTTTTCACGTTGTTGTTGATGATCAGCTCGTAGACGCCATTGCGTTCATGCAGACGCACCCCGTCGGCAAGCGTTCTCCAGGGAAGTACACCCGGCAGCGTGGCTAACTGCGCGTTTCGCGGGGGCAAGGATGCCCCGTGCGGTGAGCTGGCCGCGGCAAGATCGGCAGAGAACGTCTCTTGGTCCTCCGGCAGTCCCCCGGCGATGGGCCGCACGATCAGCGCGAGCCGCTTGCTCGCGCCGGCACCGGAGATGTGAATGACGTCCTGCCCGGTCAGGCTGGTCGTAATCGCCACGCTCGCGCGTCCGTTGCTGTCTGTGACGACGGCAGGTTTGGCAACCTTGTTTCCGGAGGCGGACGCCACGCGCAACATCTGCGCGGGAATGCCCTTGCCCTGGCTGTTTTCGAGCGTAGCTGTCAGTTCGAGACGATCATTTGTGAATGCTGTCAGCGTGACGATATCACCCGGGAGCCCGCCCGCCTCTTCGCTGCCGGGCCACGACACGCGGATGCGCGCTCCCTCGGTGAGGGCATTGAGCTGATTCCCTTGCGTCGCAGTCGTTTCCGACGGCGCCGTCGCACTTTCGGGACTGCATGCATGCAGCGTTAACGCCGCAAGGGCGAAAAGAGCACTAAAGTTGGTTGCGCGCATTCCATTGACCCCGATGTCAGTGTAGACCAAATACGCTAGCCTTTGGCAAGGGTACTGGCAATGTCGGCACGGTATGCCTGTATTGCGGGGACGATCGCAGCGAGCACGCCGACCCCGAGTGCGAGCCCGATCAGCCAGAGTTCCGACGTCACCCAAACCAGGCCGCTCAGCTCCATCTGCTGAGTGCGTCGCAGCCAGATTCCCAGCACTCCAGCACCCATGTGACCCAGCACGAAACCGGCTGCGGTACCGAACACAACGAGCAGCAGCCCCTCCGACAAGATGTGCCAAAGCAGCTTCGCTTTCGATGCCCCGAGGGTTCGCATGATGGCGAGATCGTAGCGCCGTTGTTTTAGCGCATTATATAGAGCGATGAAGACCCCGAGCCCGGCCGTGAAAATCAACAGCAGGCCAAATGCCCTCAGCGCATCGACGCCGACACCAAGCAACCGTAGCAAACGTGCTGTCTCAAAGGCAGGAGAGGCCGCTTGCATGACCGTCTGGCTGTTGATCGCTCGCGGTAAAAGGGCAGCGGCCAGCGGCGAGCGATAGCGGATCAGCAGCGCGGTGATTTCCTCCTCGGCATCGGCCTTCTGCGTGGAGCCGAGGCCGGGCATCGTTGGGCCACGGCTGGGTTCGTGTTGCGCATGAACGGCCCATACGCTCTCGACACCGGTCAATATGAGCCGGTCTAGCACGCTAGCGGTGGGGGCTAATACACCGACCACTGTGTAAGGCGTTCCTGCATGCGCCTCGCCGGCGCTGGCGATACCGTGTGCACCGGCAAAGGTATCGCCAATCTGCAGACCGAGCTTACGGGCGGCCGTCGCACCGACAACGGCCTCCATCGGTCGTTGCCAGAGGTGCCCGTGTAAAAGATTTGCTCCATAGTGTTCGGGATAATCAGCTGTCGTCCCGACAATCCTGAAACCCCGAAAGCTGTCGCCAAGCGCAAGCGGAATGGCCATCTTGACTGCGCGGTTCTGCATCAGGCGCTTGGCGTCGGCAAGGGCGATGTTTCCGACCGGCACATCCATGTGATAGATGGTCGAGAGGATAAGCTGAACTGGACTGCCTTTCGCACCGACCACGAGATCGATGCCTCTGGCATCGCGCGCGAGACGCTCCTGCACCTGTGCGCTGAATAACAGCAGGATGACGATGGTGGCCATGCCTAAGGCCAGCAGTAATAGATTCAGAAGCGTCGTTAGCCGCTGCGTGCGGATATAGCTCAAGCTCAAGGTCACTAGGTTCATAAAACTACCTTCAGCTCTAGACGATTGGTGATGTTTTGCTTAATGCGCTGATCGTGCGTGGCAATGACGAGGGTGGCCTGGCAGCTCCGCGCTTGTTCTTCGAGCAGATCCAAAACCTGTTGGTAACGGATATCGTCCAGATTCGAGGTCGGCTCATCGGCGAGAATAATCTTGGGTCGATTGACCAATGCGCGGGCCAGTGCGACGCGCTGCGCTTCGCCATGGCTGAGTTCGTGCGGATAGGCCCGTCTCTTGTCGGAGAGGTCGAGACTGGTCAGCACCGTATCCAGGCGCGGCTTATCTTGAGGTACGCCGGCCAGATACTGCGCCAGGAGCAGGTTTTCGAAAACGGTCAATGACGCCAACAGATGCAATCGCTGAAACACGATACCGATATGTTGGCCACGAAAACGGTCGAGCGCCGCAGCACTCAGCTGCTGTAAGCTCTGCTGCGCCACCGTTACGCTGCCCTGTGATGGCCTGAGCAAGCCCGCGATAATATGCAGTAGCGTTGTTTTGCCACTGCCTGACGGACCCAGGACCAGTAGATGCTCGCCCTGCTCCGCGCTCCAGTCGGCCAGTTCAAGCACTGGTCGCGAGTCGTAACGATGCTTTAACCCTTCCAGCCTGAACATGCCATCTACTGGGCGGCGATGCGCCACTGCGTCATTGCATAGGCGGCGGATCCGGTTCGTGTGTGCGACGGGGTGAACGGCAGCAATAACACACGGCAATCGTGAGTTGCATGTCGCTGCCGGCGTCGCCGAAATTGCTGCATAGGGAAAAACGTTATACTATAACATTTCTTGAGCGGTCAAGCGGAGCGCTCGCGGTGAAACAACGCATCCTGGCCCCTTTCAAAAAGCGCGCACACGATCACCGTCAATGTGTCGACGCCGCGCTCGCCAATGCAGACTCTAGCTGTAAGCGACAAGGGCTGCGCTTTACTGCCCTGCGCCGTCGAGTGCTGGCCCTGGTATGGGCGCGGCATGCGCCGATCAAAGCGTACGACATTCTCGACAGGCTTCGCCGCCAAGGCCGTGCCGCAGCGCCGCCGACGGTCTACCGCGCACTCGATTTCCTGATACAGGCAGGCCTGATCCATCGTATCGAGTCGCTAAACGCCTATGTCGGTTGTGGCGGCCCTGCCAAACCGCATGTGGGACAGTTTCTGATTTGCCGCCGTTGCAGCGCCGTCGCAGAGATCGATGCGCCAGCTATTGCCAAGGCGCTCGAGGCGGACGCGAAACGGCTCGGTTTCAAAGCCGACCGGCAGACGATCGAGATTGGCGGTCTGTGCGCCGAATGCAACACCTTGGCCTGAGCACCTTGACATGACGCGTGGCATCGCGACTGCGGGCTACTATATTATTGATACAGGTGGCCACAGCGATGCATAGATACCCCTTATTCGGGCAGGCAGAGTGACATACGGATGGACCAGGATGATCAAGAGCGCACGTAAACGGCAGCTGCCGGGTCTTGCGCGGGTCCGGTTAACCGGGCTCGGCCTGCTATTACCGTCGTTGATATTTACCTCCAGCGAGTTGTCAGCCGCCACCCTCGCCCTTGAGGGCGCGCTCATTCAGGGAGGCCTGGTGCAGGGCCGTACAGATGCGGACGCGACTGTGATGTTCGAGGGGCGACCGGTGCGCGTGTCCGCGGGCGGCGTTTTTCTGATCGGCTTCGATCGCAATTTTCCGGCGAAGGCAAAACTGTCGGTGATCTCGGCTGACGGCAGCAAGGAGACGCGTACCCTTAATATCAAGCAGCGCAGCTACAAGACCCAGCGCATCGATGGTTTACCCCCGAAGATGGTGACGCCTAGCGAGAAAGATCTCGAGCGTATCCGTGCCGAAAGCGCACAGATCAAGCGGACGCGAGCGCGCGACGATGCGCGTACTGACTTTTTAGGAGGCTTCATCTGGCCCGCAGTGGGTCGAATCAGCGGCGTCTACGGCAGTCAGCGCGTCCTGAATGGCGAACCGCGCCGACCCCACTATGGCGTCGATGTGGCAGTGCCGACGGGTACGCCGGTGCTTGCGCCGGCGGATGGCATCGTCTCGCTTGCGCACCCCGACATGTACTTCACAGGGGGCACCCTCATTGTCGACCATGGCCACGGTCTGGTAACGAGTTATTTTCACTTGAGCCGTGTCCTGGTGAAACAGGATCAGCCTGTGCGTCAGGGCGATGTGATCGCCGAGGTGGGTGCCACCGGACGGGTTACCGGCGCGCACTTACATTGGTCGCTCAATCTCTTTGATCAGCCGCTGGATCCGCAACTGCTGATGAAGTCACATCTGGCGCGCAACGCGCCGACGTCCTCGCAGATAACAGCGAGCGGCACGGCCCCGGGGACTGCCAACACCGGTGGCGACGAAAGCAAATAGCAACGCCTCAAGCCGGCCTACCGGCTGTGCGGTCATGGCCTGAGGCAGTCGACCAGAGCCCTGGCGTTCGCGCGCATCATTTCGAAATAGGCCTGTGGCCCCGGCTGCAGCTGCGCGCCGAGCGGGTCGAGCGTGGCCAAGCGTGCACCGGTCCCTTGAGCGAGCACCTTAATAAGTGGAGGCTCAAACTGTGGCTCGTGAAAAATGCAGCGCACGCCCTGCCTGACGATTTGCTGTCTCAGTTCCTGTAGCCGCCGCGCCCCCGGCAAGCGCTCTGGGCCGGTTTGGATTGCTCCGAGCGTGTGCAGTTCGTAGCGCCGCTCGAAGTACTGGAAGGCTTCGTGGAAAACAACGAAGGGTATGTCCCGCACCGGCGCCAACTGGCGGCCAAGCTCCCGATCGAGCTCGTCGAGGCTTGCGTCGAGCGCTGCTGCATTCGCCTGATAGCGAGCACCGTTCTCAGGATCGAGTGTGCTCAGCTCCCGCGCGATCTGCACCACCAGCTTTCTCGCATTCGCGGGATCTAGCCAGATATGCGGATCGATCGTTGCCGATGAGTGTATGTCATGTCCTGAGTTGCCGCTGCGCGATATCTCATGTCCTTCGTGCGCGTCTCGACTTGTGGCGGCGCGGATCGGTAGCAACTCCAGACCCGGGGTCTCTATCAGGGCCACGACCCGGGCCTGGCCGGGAAGCGCGCGCAGCGGTTTCTGCAAGAAAGTTTCCAACGGCTCGCCCACCCAAAGCACGAGCTCGGCGGCCTGCAGCACCGCTGCGTCTGACGGCCGCATCTGGTACGTATGTGGCGACCCGTAGCCGCGGACGATCAGCTTCGGTGTGCCGACGCCGCGCATGACGCCCGCCGCCAGCGAGTGCAAAGGCGCGATGCTGACCACGACGCGCAGCGTGGACGCCGCGGGTAACGGTGTCCACACGAGCGCCAGCACGGCAACGGCGGCCATTCGCATCAGTGTAGATTGCAAGGGCGTAATGTTCGTAAAACTGAAAACGTTATACTATAACATCGAGATGAAGGACGGGAGCAGTGCATCCGAATCATGAGGCCTTGTATAACTTGAGTATCGGCGGGCACGACGCAGCGCCAGGCGGCCGCGAGGTGTTAATGGACGCGCGCAATATCAGCGTGCGATTTGGCGATCGCCAGGTGCTTGACCGTGTCGACTTGCAAATAGAACGCGGCGAGATTGTGACGCTGGTCGGACTCAACGGATCCGGCAAGACCACGCTGGTGCGAGTCCTCCTCGGTTTGTCAACGCCCGATAGCGGCAGCGTCCGGCGCGCACCCGGTCTGCGCATGGGTTATTCGCCCCAACGGGTGGACAGAGATGCCATTTTGCCGCTGACCGTGGAGCGCTTTCTGACCCTCGGCGCGCGGGTGTCGCGCGACCGCCTGCACGCCTTCCTGCAGGAACTCGGTGCCAGCGCCTTGCTCGATAGCCAGATCGCCGATCTCTCCGGCGGCGAGTTTCATCGCGTTATGCTGGCGCGCGCGATGATGCAGGCACCTGATTTGCTTGTGCTCGATGAGCCGCTCGCGGGTGTCGATGTCGCCAGCCAGGCGGAGCTGTACCGGCTGATCGCCTCACTGCGTGATCGCTATCGTTGCGGTGTGTTGTTGGTGTCGCACGATTTGCACGTAGTGATGGCGGCGACCGACAAGGTCGTTTGCATCAATCACCATGTCTGTTGCACGGGTCACCCGCGTTCAGTGGCCGCGGACCCGCAATTCATCGCCCTGTTTGGCGCCCACGTGGCGGGGACACTGGCGGTTTATACGCATGATCATGACCATCGCCATGACATCAGTGGCGAGCCGGTCCCGTTGCCGGGCGGCGATTCCGCGGGCGCGAATACAGCTAATCGGCAGGAACGAGGCTGATGGACGACTTCATCGTTCGGGCCATGCTGGGCGGTATCGGCGTGGCGCTGATCGCAGGCCCGCTGGGTTGTTTTCTGGTGTGGCGCCGTATGGCCTTCTTTGGCCATGCGCTCTCGCATTCGGCGCTGCTGGGAGTGGCCGTGGGCTTTGTGCTCGGCATCAATCTAATCGCGGGCATACTCGTATTCTGCCTGCTGGTGGCGGTATTGCTGATCTTGCTCGAGCGCCAGCGCACGTTGGCGAGCGATACCTTGCTCGCAATACTGGCACACGGTGCGCTTGCGTTGGGCATCATCGCCGTCGCCCGCCTGGAGCGTTTGCGAATCGATCTCATGGGGTATCTGTTCGGCGATATCCTGGCCGTGAGCATACAGGACCTCATTCTGATCTACGCCTTGGTTGCTATTACGGCTGTGGTGCTGGCATGGATATGGCGACCGTTGTTGTCGGCGACGGTGTTGGAGGACGTCGCGGCCGTCGAAGGCGTGCCTGTCACGCGGGTGCGGCTGATCTTCGCGCTCCTTATCGCCGCGGCCATCGCCGTCGGCATGAAAGTAGTAGGCATTCTTCTCGTCGTGTCGTTGCTTATCGTTCCGGCTGCGGCTGCCCGTCGGTTCTCGCGCACGCCCGAGCAGATGGCGCTGGCGGCAACGCTGATCGGCGCGACGTCCGTCGTCGCCGGGCTGCTGGCATCGCTGCGCTGGGATTTGCCCGCGGGGCCCGCCATCGTGGTCGTCGCCGTATTGGTTTTTACCGTTATCACGGCGTGGCCGAGACGGCGGTTACGGCCGACGCCAATGCAACCGCAAGCACGCGGTGATCTACAAGAAAGCCGCGATTCCCACTAAACTGCGGAAATAGACACTAGGGAGGAGGCGTCCCATGGCTGTAGACAGACGATTGCTCGATATCCTCTGTTGCCCCGTGACCAAGGTCCCGGTCAAGCCCCTGTCAAAGGACAATCTCGCCAAGCTCAATGACGCTATCGATCGCGGCGAGGTGCAGTACGTGGACGAGCGCAAGGTGGACCAACCTTTGGAAGAGGCGCTCATCACCGAGAACGGCAAGACCATCTATCCTGTGCGATCGGGGATTCCGGTCATGCTGCAGGAAGAAGGCATCGCGGCGGATCAGGTGCCGGGGTTATCGGCGAAGTAGGTACGATGCGCGCACGGATGGCGCACTTCGGCGACCGACGCGCCATCGGCTCGGATGCTCCGAATATCTATCCGGCGACAGCACAGGCGAACGAGAACACCAACGGTTGAGCTGACTGTGGAGGGTGCGATGGAACCAAGAGAAGTCCATACGGCAGCGGACGCCAGACGAATCGTCGAGCAACGAAATCTTTCGCACGTCAAAGTCGGTCTGTTCGATATCGACGGTATCCTGCGCGGAAAGTACATGTCGCGGGAAAAATTCTTCTCCGCATTAGAGAATGATTTCGGTTTCTGCGATGTTGTTCTGGGATGGGATTCACACGATCAACTGTACGATAACGTCCGTGTCACCGGCTGGCATACGGGTTACCCGGACGCGGTCGCAAGAGTGCTCCCCGATACCTGCCGCAACCTCCCGTTCGAGGACGAAAACCTCTTGTTCCTCTGCGAGCTCACCCAGCCGACGGACGCGTTGTGTCCGCGCGGAACATTACGCCGCGTGACACAACGCTGTCGGGAGATGGGATTCGAGTCCTATGCCGCTTTCGAGTACGAGTTTTTTGTGTTCGAGGAGACTCCGCATTCGGTGCGCGAGAAGCGCTACCGCGACCTGCGCCCGTTAGCCCCCGGGTATTTCGGTTATTCGCTGTTACGCAACTCGGTCTACGCCGAGTTCTACCGCGCGCTGCTGGAGACGTGCGAGGCCATGGAGTTCGGGCTGGAGGGTTTGCACGAGGAAACCGGTCCCGGTGTGCTTGAGGCTTGCATTACCGTCGATACAGGGGAGGCCGCCGCTGACAAGGCGGCGCTGTTCAAGACCTTCAGTAAGGTCGTGGCGCAGCGTCAGGGCCTGATGGCGACGTTCATGGCGAAATGGTCGCCGGACTGGCCGGGCCAAAGCGGTCATATCCATATGTCGCTGAAGGACGCCGAGGACAATGCCGTATTCCATGATCCCGCCAAGCCGCATCACATGAGCGATACGCTGCGCCATTTTATTGCCGGCCAGCAACGCTACATGCCGGAGTTGCTGGCGATGGTGGCCCCCACGATCAACGCCTACACGCGCCTGATTCCGGGTTACTGGGCACCGACGCAAGCGAGCTGGGGTGTCGACAACCGGACCTGTGCACTACGCGTGATCCCCGGCATGGCGAAAGCGCAGCGCGTCGAATACCGCATTGCCGCGGCCGACGGCAATCCTTATATCGTATTAGCGGCGGCGCTGGCCTCGGGACTCGAGGGCATCGAGCAGAAGCTTGAACCTGAAGCGCCGGTGGAAGGTAACGCCTACGAGAAGAAATTTGCCAAGCGCCTGCAATTGCCGGCCACGCTTTGGGAGGCGGCACAGTGTCTCAGGGCCTCGAAGATGGCGCGTGCATGGTTCGGCGATGCCTTCGTCGAGCATTTCGCCGCAACCCGCGAGTGGGAAGAGCGTGAGTTTCGCAAGCACATCACCGACTGGGAGCTCGAGCGTTATTTCGAAATTATCTGATCAGCAACGCTCTGCAAGACGCGCAGCGTGCGCAGAGACACCAAGAGCGCACAGGAATCTTCCTGGCAAATTGCGTGTGAACACTCAGCTCTGGCCGTCCACACAAAGTCCGAACAGGCCGAGTCCCGACCGGCTGCTTATTTACAGATAACGGCCGTTCAAACCATCAGAATATTGCGCGAGCCACTGGCTGCAATCGGCCGCAAGCGGACACTTGATACACGGCTGAAAATCTAATTAAAGCTGTTTTCTTTGGTGATGAGGTAGTAGGGCATGGCGAGGTTCCTTTGTGTTCTTGTGCAGCGCAATCTAGCAACGCGATTGTAAAAGAAAAAGGCCGTTAATAACGTGTACTTCGATCACAGTCAAAGTCCTTCACGATTCGGATAGAGTTCGTGCCCTCGATGTCGGTCCCGTCAAAGGTCGTCGCCCTCAGTGTCGCTGATATGTCCGCAGTGCCCACGCTTGCCGCCAGGTCTATCATGGCGATCTCGCAGACAAGATCAGCGAGACCGTCACCGTCCACGTCTTCTGTGTGGCAAAGCAACTTACCACTCTTGCCCACTGTTTTCACTTGAGCATCTGCGAGCCTGACGGTATCGGGATCAACCGTGGTGGCATCAAGGTCCGCCGAACTTAGGATCGCCACCGGCATCGCCCCCTCCGAGCACAGGTTGAGGCTGTTCGAGTTGCTGCCGGGCTTGATGTCGATGGCAACTTTGATGCTGACAAACGCGATAAAAAAGCGTCCGAAGAGCTCGCGA
>CAYGAS010000051.1:0-10810 GCA_964347935.1 uncultured Nitrospiraceae bacterium
CGATCTGGTTCGCGCCGCCGGAGGGGGCGGCGGCCTGCCACCTGGAATGGGCGACCTGTCCGTCGTTCTGTTCGGTTCTGGGCCGGAGCGCCTGGCTGCCGGCGCCGCAGGTACGCAACTGCGAGTATTTTACTTTATATACATAGGCTTAGCGTAGCCTCCAGCGCCGCCCTCGGTCATTCAACTGTTGTACGGCCTCGAGGCAAATTTCTCGCGGCAAAGGCACAGTTCTTGCAAAAAGCCCTACGGGTGTGCCCCTCGTCCGTATGGTAGCGCACTGCAAGCGGGAAAAAGCGGAAAAACGGCAACAGTGCCCTATTCGGACCCTTTCCCCCACGCGCAGTCAGGGATTGTCGCACCGATCCGGCTCGGCCTACGCGAGCACAGCGTCCAGGTCGGGCGTCAAGGTTAGTAGACATGGTAACGAGATCTGTGGCTTCAAAGGAACTTTCAGGACTGCGTGTATTCGATGGCGTAGAGTTCGTCTCTGTATCCAAGCTCTTGGACGCCTGCGAGGTCAAGACACTCGATGCCGGCGACACGTTGCTCGCAACGGGACAGCTCAACAGTTGCCTCTACCTGTTGCTGGCCGGGCGCCTTAAGGTCTGCCTAGATCCCTCGCGAGGAAGCCCCTTGGCCATCATCGATCCCGGCGAAAGCGCGGGTGAGATCTCCGTGATGGACGAGCAGCCGGCCTCCGCGTGTGTCGTCGCCGAAATGCCCTCACGTGTGCTCGTCGTCCCGCGCGAAACGTTTTGGAAGCTCGTAGACGTCTCACACAAGTTTGCCGCCAACCTGTTGTCCATCCTAGCGCAGCGTTTGCGCGGCACGAATCTCGCTATACGATACGGCGAGGAGCAGGTGCAGCTCTTGCTGGAGTCGACCGGCGAGGCCATCTACGGTATCGATCGTGCAGGCAACTGCACATTCGTCAATCCCGCCTGCGTCCGAACGCTGGGCTACGAACGCTCGGAGGAGCTGATCGGACGGAACATCCACACGCTGCTGCATCACGACTCCGCACAGCACTGGAGCGGCAGCGAGGACGGCTGTCGCGCCTGCGGACAGTTACACGACAATGATCCGCTCCAACCTAGCGATCAGATCCTGCGTCGAAAAGACGGCAGCGAGTTTCTCGCCGAGTACCGGTCAGCGCCGATTCGCCGGGACGGCACGATCATCGGTCATGTCGTCACCTTCGTGGACACCACCGAACGCAGGTTCATCGAGGCCGAACGACTAAAGCTCGCCAGCGCGATCGAGCAAGCTGCCGATGTGGTCATGATTACCGATCGCAAAGGCGTTATCGAATATGTGAACCCGGCTTTCGAAAAGACGACGGGCTATACCCGAGCCGAGACCTTGGGCAAGAATCCCGATCTTTTGAATTCCGGAAAACATGATGCCGCCTTCGTCAAACGCCTGTGGGACACCATAGGCGAAGGTCATGTGTTTCATGACGTATTCGTCAATCGCAAGAAGAACGGCGAGATCTTCTATGAGGACAAGACAATCACACCGCTGACCGACCAAAATGGCGAGATCACCCACTTTATCGCTACCGGCAAGGACATTACCGAACAGATGGCCGCTCAAGAGCGCCTGCGTTACCTCACTCAACATGATCCGCTCACAGAGGTACCTAACCGTAGCCTGTTGATGGACCACCTCAACCAGGCGCTCGCGCAGGCGCGTTGCAACGACCGCGTGGTGGCGGTGCTGTTTCTCGACCTCGACCGTTTCAAGCTGATCAATGACACGCTCGGCCATGACGCCGGCGACCAGGTGCTCATGGCAGTGTCCCAACGCCTTCGCAAGTGCGTGCGCAAGACCGATACCGTAGCACGCCTCGGTGGCGACGAGTTCGCCATCGTGCTGTCAAACGTCGCCCAGCTCCACGACGTGTCGGCGATCGCCCGCGGCATCCTCGAGGTCTTTTCCCATCCGATCGAGTTAAAGGATCGCGAGGTGTTTGTCACGGCAAGCATGGGCATCAGCGTCTACCCCTATAACAGCGAGGATCCGCCTACGCTGCTGCAATACGCCCATATCGCTGCGTGCGAGGCCAAGGACAATGGCAGAAACAATTACCGTTTCTACACTCTGAAAACAGGGATGAATGATCGCAGTGTCGATCGCCTCAACCTCGAGACCGATCTGCGCCGCGCGCTCGAGCGCGGCGAGTTTCTGCTCCATTATCAGCCCCAGGTCGACCTCATTAGCGGCCGTATCGTCGGGCTCGAGGCCCTCATTCGCTGGCAACATCCCGAACTCGGCCTGGTGGCGCCGGTGGAGTTTATCTCATTGCTGGAGGAGACCGGTCTGATCATCCCGGTCGGGGAATGGGTGTTACAACACGCCTGCCAACAGGCCAAGACGTGGAGCCAGGCAGGCATTCGCCTTCCCTACCTGTCGATCAATCTGTCGGCACGCCAGCTGAATGATTCCGGCCTGCTGGCTGTCATCGAGAGCCTCCGCAACGACATGCCGCGGGAATCAGACTTCCTGGAGCTCGAAATCACCGAAAGCGTCATCATGCGCCATGGCGATGTGCCCTCCGATATGCTGCAGGCGCTTCACGCAATGGGAGTGAGGCTGACGATCGATGATTTCGGCACCGGCTACTCTTCGCTCGCCTATCTCAAGCGCTTCCCGATCCAGACCCTGAAAATCGACCGCTCGTTCATTAAGGATCTGACGGTCGACACCGACGATGCTGCGATTGTCAGCGCTGTGATTGCCCTGGCTCGCGGCCTCGGGCTAAAGGTCGTTGCCGAAGGAGTCGAGACACGCGAGCAGCTGCGCTTCCTGCGCACCAAGCGCTGCGACACCGTACAGGGCTATCTCTTCAGCAGGCCACAACCGCCCGAAGACATCACGGCATTGCTCAAGCAAGGACGGCCTCTCAAACCCGTGACCGGTGTAAACGGCAAAGGCGACGCAAGCGTCAGTCGACGCGTGCGTCCGCCGCGCCAAAGCCAAGGCGCTGCGTGATGCCGGCATTCATCGCCGTGACCTCAGTGGCTCCTATCAGACCTGTCACAGCATACGCGCCTTGCCGCCCGTGATCTCGATGCGGATCACCGCGTCGGTCATCCAGCACGCTGCATAGCGTCCCCTCAGCTGTTTAGAGAGCGAGAACAGATAACCCACACGTTCACCGGTTGGCGCGACTAAAATCACCGGCTGTACCGCCTTGTTGTCTTCGATTTCGATCTGACCAAGATGGGCCGTGCGGTGATTCAACATCGGTCGATACGGCGGGCTGCTGACGAGATCGATGAAACGCGCCAGCGGGCCGGTCGTGCTTTTGTTCGCGGGCGAGGCAAAGCGGAAGGCCACCTCGATCCCCGCATTCTTGCGTGGGGTGTCGTTGGCGCGCAGCGCCTGCAATTGAATACGCACGACGTCGGCGGGCGTATATTTCGGATCCGGTTGCAGCGAGCCGGTGTCCTGGCTGTGGGGTGCCTCCCCGGCCCATGCATAGCCATACGGCACGGCGACCATGGCCATGAGCCCGAGCAACCGGGCGGCGCGGTAGACTCTGTGCACCCCGCCTTGCCGCGGTATGACGATTGGATGTCGCAAACGTACAATCCCTGGGTACAATGCCGACGCCGGCGCGAAGGCGTGCGCCAGCGCTACAGGAGTATACGGGCGCAAATGTGCGTAGACCAGCCGCCACTGGCGCGACGATATTAGAAGTTATTTCAAGATTAAAGGTTATCGCGCAACCGGTTAGCTCCTGGCAGCAACGCCAAGAACGCTAACGGGCAAAGGACGTAGAGGATGTTTGACAATAGAGCATTTTCGGTTTTTGCCGCGTACTTGGCGCCTCTGCGATCTCCGCGTTGGTACTAGAGCGCTAGCGGATGTCGGGCGCTTTGAGATAAGTTCTCATCTGAATAGCATGACAATAAGGGCAATCACCTTTGATCTAGATGGCACGCTGTGGGACGCCGAACCTGCGCTGTTACAGGCCGAGCGCGCAGTTCACGATTGGTTAGAGGCGCACCACAGGCCGTTGACCGACGTCTACTCCATCGCCGACTTGCGCGCGCTACGCCAGCAGCTCGCGGAGGACTTCCCCGAGCTGCGACATGACGTGACGGCGCTGCGCAAGGCCGCGTTCAAGGTAGCGGCGGAACGGGTGGGTATCGACCCGAAGGTGTCCGAGCAGGCATTTAGGGTGTTCATGCAATACCGCAACCGCGTGCATGTGTACAACGACGTGCTGCCGGTGCTGGAGCGATTGCGTGAGCGCTACATTTTGTGCTCGCTCACGAACGGAAATGCCGATCTACGGGAGATCGGTATCGACCATTTCTTTCACTATTCGTTGTCAGCGGTAGACGCGGGTGTGGCTAAGCCGCAGCCGGAGATTTTTGCCAAGCTTTGCGCGCTCGCCGGCGCCGTGCCCGAGGAAACCGTCCACGTCGGCGATGAGGCAGATACCGACGTCGCGGGGGCGGCGGCGAGCGGCTGCCGCACAGTATGGATCAACCGCCGAGGTAGTCGTTGGCAGCACACCTGGCGCCCGGATGCCGAGATCGGCTCACTCGACGAGCTCGAGGGCCTGCTCGCAACCTGGGACGGGCACGGCTAGGAACGCCGAGCGTCGCTTCGCTAAGGGCGAGCCACTCGCTATCCCGCAACGGTTTGGTGAATTGCCGCGTGCCCCGTCAAGACCCCCTGCCTTCGCTACTTCTCGCTGGAACGCGGGCTCGCCGCGATCAAAGGGCGATCGCTTTGTGCTAGGGGGGCGGTTCCTGCCGAACCTCAAAATCCACAGACAGACGCCGACCGCCGGCGAACACAAGATCCACGGACACACGATCGCCGGCCCGCAGTACGCGTCTAGGCTGCATCAGCATGAGGTGCAGTCCCCCGGGAGCAAAGACCGCCGCTTCGCCTGCGGCGATGCTCACCTCGGTCCGATGGATCATGCGCACGACGCCACCTCGGATCTCGGTCTCGTGCAGCATCACCTGCCCGAAGTCCGTGCTGCTTGCACCGACCAGCCGATAGCCTCGCGAGCCGCGATTCTGCAACGACATATAACCTGCGAGCGCCTGGCTCATGGGCGGTGCTTCGCGAATCCACGCACCACGCGCTGTGATGTCATGCGTTTCTTCCGCAGACCATGCAGACCAGCCCACTGCCACTATCATCACCGCGACACTCACACTGCGCACAACCCGATGCGATAACCGTCTTCTCATGGCCTGCTCGAATCAGTCGGCGTCGTCAAGCATCATGAAACCTTCGGAGTACGTCACGGGCTCGCCCGCGACTTTCACGCGCTCCGCGATCATCTCGTACGAAAGCTCGCCGCCGTGCGCGGCCTCCATGACCTCCTGGACCGGAAAGTCCATCGCCAGGCGCTTGCCCTCGTTCGTCACAGTGGGCGGACCGCTGCGCGTGTCGAAAACGACCCCGTTTCTCTCACTGCGCTTCGGGGGGCGACATAAAGCGCGTTTTCTGCGAGATCATTCTCGGTGGCGATGGACTGCATAAGCGCGTCATCCAGCCAGCCTTCCAGCGGACAGCCCGCCGCTGGGTTTCCCGCGAACAACCGGCTCGTAAAGCTGTCGACACTATATATAGGTATGCGCATGCGCTCGGTATCCCCCCTGAAAGGCCGGCCCTGCCACGTCTACGCAAATTGGGTTACGGCGTCAAACCAAAAGCGATCCAAGCGATAATGGAAAAGCGACGATAGAGCGGCGGGGCCTTATCGACCAGGGGGATCATCCTGGGCACCATGTTGGCGCAGCAACTCGGCCAGTTCTTCATGGCCGTTGTGGGTCGCCGCACTGAGCGGGGTCGCGCCGTTCCGGTTCTTGGCGTTGACATCGGCCCCTTTAGCGAGAAGCAACTCGACGACCGCTTTGCTGCCAGACGATGAAGCTAACAGCAGTGCGGTGGTACCGCTCACAGCCACAGGCATATCGACCTTGGCACCGTGCGTAATCAACAGCTGCACGACGTTGACCCGTCCTTCCAGCGCCGCACCATGCAACGGCGTGTAACCGTGGCCATCGGCAACATCCATCGCTGCACCACGCATGAGCAGGCGTTCGGCGATCGCCGCATGCCCCATCAACGCTGCCACATGTAAGGCTGTATAGCCGGGGTCAGCGCTAGCGTTGACTTCCGCCCCTGATGAAATCAGCAGCTTCACGATCTCGAAATGACCTTTGTAGACTGCGGCGTGCAGCGGTGTGTATCCTTTGTTCCCGCGCGCGTTTACGTCGGCACCCTCGTCGAGTAAATGCTTAGTTAGCGTTCTGTGGCCCTGTCGTGCCGCCCAATACAGCGGTGTGCGCCCGTCGCGCAAGTCCTTGATATCGACGTCGGCGCCCCCATTCAGGAGCTTGGTGACTTGTGCGATATCCCCCGTACGTGCGGCATCGTGCAGCGGCCCGGCGGTTGCCGTAAGCATGCAAAACATGGTCACGAAGAGTGCGACGCCACACCCCGACCAAAACATCCATCGATTTCTCGTGAGAGCGGCCATAGCGCCGTGCGAATGTCTCAACCGGCGATCATTTCCTATGCGGACTCCATAGCGCCGTTGCCAATCCAAGGCCGATAAACACCGTCCCTGCGAGGTAACGTTGTACGCGTAAGACACGATGGTTCCGCTTCAGCCAGTTGCCAAATGTGCCGGCCACGACAGCGTATGAGCCATCACTGAGTATCCCCATGGCAACGAAAAGCACCCCCAGAAAGACAATCTGCGCCCCAACGACTCCGCTGGAGACGTCGACGAACTGCGGCAAAAAGGCAAAAAAGAATAGCGCTGTTTTCGGATTCAGCATGTTGACGATGACGCCATCGTAGAATGTGCGCGCCAGCGTCCTTCGTTCGAGCGAGCGCGGTTGCTCGGCGTGGTCGCGCACGAGAAACTTGCGCACGCCGAGATAGATGAGGTACGCCGCGCCCAGATATTTGAGGACACTGAACGCAAGCGCGGAAGACATCAGGAGAGCCGACACACCGAGGGCGGCAGCCCCCACGTGAATCAATGCGCCCGTACCCACGCCCAGTGTTGACACGACGCCAGCAACACGTCCTTGGTCGATGCTGCGCGCGACAATATAGAAGACGGCCGGCCCCGGCGTAATCAACAGCACGAGGGCGGCACCGGCGAATATAACCAAGGTCGGCCCGTCAGGAATCATATGCTTGCACCCGTTTGACCGCTACTTTTCAAGCTTGACGTCTTTCCCTACACTTCAGGGTCGATATGCGCGCGCCCGGCGTATTTGCACGTAAACTCAAGTCAATGCAATATAGGTTCGCATCCGCCGCCGATGAGCCGATTATAAACCGCCAGCTCGCTGACGCGCACTTGCCGCACGACGATGTTGCACCGCATCTGCAAAACTTTATTGTGGCAACACAGAATGAGGCCATCGTCGGCGTTGTCGGCTTGGAAGTTCATGGACGCGTCGGCCTGTTGCGATCCTTGGTGGTAGACCCGACTGTCCGCGGACACGGGGTCGGCCAATCGTTGTGTGACCGGCTCATTCGCCACGCCCGCGCTCAAGGCGTGCGTGAGCTCTACCTGCTGACGCTGGACGCCGAGACCTATTTCCAGCCGCTTGGCTTCAGGCGCATCGAGCGCACGTCAGCGCCCGATACCATCCGAGGGACCCGACAGTTTCAAGGCCTGTGCCCGACATCCGCGACACTCATGGTCCGCGATCTGAGCGCAGCAAAAGGCGCGAGCGCCTGAAATTATCGTCGCTGCGATGCACTTAAGGCGGACACTTTGGTGAACGTTTTTGCATTCCGGGGTATGGCTCGGTGCTCGCTGCTGGCGGGCTTAGCATGGTTATCCTTCATGCTTCCCGCGCAAGCGGGATCGATCCACGACGCCGTCGAAAAAAACAATATGGAGCAGGTGCGACACCTGCTGGCCGACGGCACCGAGGTGGACACGCGCGACGCCCTGGGCCGCACGGCGCTGCACTGGGCAGCGCGTGAAGGCTATCGTGACATCGCTGTCATGCTTCTGGACCGCGGCGCAAACGTCAATGCCAGCAGTCGCGGCGGCTGGACGCCGTTGCACACCGCGGCACAGGAAGGACAGACCGCCGTCGCCGCGCTGCTGATCGCCCGCGGCGCGCGCATCGACGCGAGAGATCACAACGCGCTCACACCCTTGCATCTGGCTGTCTTCGACGCGCGCACGGATGTCATCGATCTTCTAATCAGGCACGGGGCTGCGGTCAACGCGCGCGGCATGGGGAGCACGACCGCGTTGCATATGGCCGCGGGCATGGGGCGCGACGCCATCGCCGAAATGCTCATCGCTCGTGGCGCAGAGGTAAACGCGCGCGATGACCGCGGTTTAACGCCGCTGCACGGCGCCGCTATGTATGGCCACGCCCAAGTCGTGCAGCGGCTACTGGCGCACGGTGCCGACCTCAACGCCAGAAACGAGGACGGGCGCACGCCGCTCATGGCTGCCAAGCGCGAAGGTTATCAGGAAATCGTGACCCTGCTCAGGCGCAGCGGGGCCAAAGAGTGAAACCGCGAGGGTTCGCCGCCGAATAAGCCAGGCGCGTGCGCAGAAACGCAATGAGCCGGGTCGGCATCGCTATGCTCATCGATGTGGTCGACGTGGCTTGCGGAATTTAGCGATATCGCCCATAAGATGCCCGCCCTGCGATCGCATCGCAGGGCGGGCGTATAATAAATTGTGAGGCGACCGCAGCCATTTTGCTATGAGACACGCGAATCGTAGACTCACCAAAACGCCCAAGCGACCCCAGAACACCCGTGCGCCGACACGCAACAAGCGCTTGTCGGCACAGACGCGCAAAGTCCTCGGCAAACACTACGCTAACAAGTACCGGGTGCGATAGACGTCGCGGCCGATCGGCGCCCGCCTAACAGCCTAACGCGGCGGCCAGCGCCTCCAGATCGTCCACGACGAAATCCCATGCCTGCTCGGGCGTCTGATCCGTCGTCTGTGTGGCCCCGTTTTCGCGCCGGGGGAAAAATGCCGTGCGCATGCCATGACTATGGGCGGCAGCGAGATCGTAGTTATGACTCGCCACCATGAGCAGACACTCGGGCGGCTGCGCGAGGAGTTCGATCGCCATGCGGTAGGTTTCCGGTGCCGGCTTGTAGCGCCGGCAGTTCTCCGCCGTCAGAATGCAGTCGAACGGCAATCGGCAGTGCCTGGCGATAGCGACCAACCAGGCAAAGTTGCCGTTCGATAGGGTAGCCAGTACGTGACGAGTCTTGAGCCGTGTCAGTCCCGACACCGCGTCGGGCCAAGCGTTGGGGCGACACCAAACGCGATTCAGGTGATCGCGCTCCTCTGCGCGCACAGTTGCCAGACCGTATTGCGGTAGTAACTCGTCAAGCCGTCGCCGGAAGATGACATCGACGTTGGTCCACGGGAGCGCCCCGCTGTTGACGTGTTCCAAGCCGGGTCGGTAAGCCGCCTTCCAGGCGTCCGCGAAGGCCGCCCAATCGCCCGCAACGCCATGGCGCTCACCGAGCGCGCGCAGCTCGTCGATCACCGCCGTGCGCCAATCCACAACCGTGCCGAATACATCGAATACGAGGGCTTTGATCTCCATCGTGCGCGTTTCTTTGATTCGGCGCCTGCGGACGAAGGCCCACCTGCCGCAGCCAGTGATTGTTATCGCTAGGGCCTGCGTTAACCCGGGCACCAGGCGAGTAGTATGCGTGATCAAGATAACGCAAGCACGTACTCACGCGCGAGTCCGCCTAGCGGCACGCGGGCCACATCACCCCGACGATTCCACGGGTGGACGACCAGCCTCGCGAAGCGTGGCATGCGCCATCGATGGGCCGACGCGACGCTGCGCCGGTCCGGTCGCGCCAGCCGGCCATGACGACACGGGTACTGCACGAGCTCCAAACCCGACTGCCCTGAGGGCTCTGCTTTGGCCTGACTCTTGCACGCTGTATCGGGCTTTTTCCCGATCGCTCGCGATGCCCTGAGGATGGGGGCGCCATGCCTCGGGTTGTACTAAGTAGTTGATATGAGGTGATTTATGTTAGGGGCGCTACGTAAACAGGGGGATACATCATCGAGCGGCGCGATTGACACGCTGATCGGTAGCGGGGCCGAGTTCAAGGGTAACATCGCCTTTTCCGGCGGACTGCGGATCGATGGCAAAGTGAGGGGCAACATTACCGCCCGCGATACCGCCAGCGGCACGCTGATACTCGGCGAACACGCCGAGGTTTGCGGCAAGATCACGGCGCCTTACGTTATTGTAAATGGCACCGTCAACGGCGACGTCCACTGCACCGCGCGTATTCAGCTGCAGTCCAACGCCCGAATCAGCGGTGATGTCTACTACCAGCTTATGGGCATTGCAGGCGGAGCCACCGTCGACGGCAACCTATTGCATTACGGCACCGAGACCGGCCAGAGAGACGTGGTGACGCGGCTCAAGCCTGTTAAAGGACCTAGCGACACGAGCTCGTAAAGTTGCCGCGAATCTGGCGATCCCATAGTCATCGATCGGCTAGCTTTCCCGGGCACCTAACGCGTAACAACGGCAAAACTCATGTGCCAGGGCTTTCCTTTTGAGGAAGCGCAATGTCGGAGAGGCATTCGTAGACCTTGGCCACCGCGGCATCGTCCCAGTCACCCATGCCAGCCGAGGCGGCCATTGTAAACAGCTGATGTGCCGTTGCCGCCAAGGGTGTCGGGAAGTGCTGCGTCTTTGCCGTATCGAGCACGATGCCGAGATCTTTAATAAAGATGTTCACGGCGCTGCGCGCTTCGTAATCGCCGTCCAGTATGTGC
>CAYGAS010000052.1:0-8681 GCA_964347935.1 uncultured Nitrospiraceae bacterium
GAGGAATAGCCGCTGCCAAAGTCGTCGATCGCCAAGCGCATGCCGTAATCGAGAAACGGGCGCAACATCTGTCGCACCTCGCGCGCGTTATTCAGGAACTCCCACTCCGTGATTTCGAATACGAAGGAGTCAACACTGGAACCACTCGCGAGCGAATCGCGAAAGTAATCGGCGAACGGCCTGCATACGTCGTCGATCAAGTCGCGATGATGCAGGAGATCGGCCGAAACGTTGACGAAGTGCGTTACGCCGTCCTCTGCACCTTCCCGCTCGCGCAATCGGCTAAGTGTCTGGCGCATGACCTGGGCATCGATGCTTCGCACCATCCGCAGCTGGTTCGCCGCCGGAATGAAGCCCGCGGCCTCCAGCAGGCTGCCGTCTTCAGTCACGATTCGTGCGAGCGCTTCCTCGCCCACGACTTTGCCGCTGGCGAGATCGACGACCGGCTGATAGGCCGATTGCAAACGCCCCGCCCGCAGCGCTGCCTCCAGTTGGCCGGCAATCGAGAACAGGCCGCGCGCTTCGCGACTGCTCGTCACCACGCGGTTGCGTCCACGGCGCTTGGCGCCGTACAAGGCGGCATCGGCGCTCGTCAGCACCTTGTCGGCACGATCCCCGGATTGCGGGTAATGTGCGAGCCCGAGGCTGACGCTGATAGGAATCGAGCAGCCTTCGGCCGCGACAGGTTGCTCGGCGACTTGCAGGCGCAGACGTTCGGCAATCGCCGTACCCTGTGCATCATCGGCATCGGGCAACACGCACAAGAACTCATCGCCACCCCAACGGCCGATCCAGTCCCCTTCGCGCAAGGAACGCCGCGCAATGCGGGCGACCGCAACCAGGGCCTTGTCGCCGGCGGCATGGCCATAGGTGTCATTGACGGCCTTGAGGCAATCCAGATCGAGCAGCAGCACCCCGTAGGGCCGTCCATGGCGCTGCGAGCGCGCGTGCTCGCGCTCGAGAATCTTTTGTAAGGCATTGCGGTTGAGCAGGCCGGTCAATGCATCGACCGTGGCGAGGTCCTGCAGCTGCTTGCGCAAAACGACCTGCTCGAGGGCGGCCTGACCCAACTGGGCGAAAGCGAGGAAAGACTCCACGCCGACGCGTCTGAAATAGTCGGTTTGGTCTGCATATAGCACGACCACGCCCTGCTCAGGGGCGCCGGGATAACTGAAGGGAAGAGAGATGCAGGATTCCAGATTGTGCGCCAGCGCGGTTTCGCGCCCTGGACCGAAATCCTGGTCCGCGCGTATGTCGGCAATCAGCTGCGACGCCTCGATTTGCTCATCGGGCCCGCGTATGGGTTGCAGACGCGGGCCACCCCCCCACCAGACAACGTCTTTCGCCGATGCCGATGCAGGCCCGACCGCATAATTGGGGCGCGACCCGGCAGCGCCGGGCTCGGCCCTATACATGCATGCGAGCCGAATGCGTGGCGAGGCGTTGACGAAGCTATCGCATGCGCAGCGCATGATGGCATCCGGATCTTGTGCAGTGGCGAGGCGTGCCGACGCCGACAGCAATGCACGGCTCAAGGCGTCTCGCTCCCGCAGCAATTCGAGCGGCGTTTCCTCGCCCTGTACACCGGTCTCTAAAAAGGCCATCAAGTGCTGCCCTTCGTTGTTTTCCGACGCCGGCAAGCTCGATAACGGCTGCTCGACGGCGATCAGTGCTCTTGTTCCCTGAGGCCAAACCCGTGTCCACGGCGCATCAGACACGCGGTTCCCCCGTCGACCCGCAAGCGCCGGCCGCCAATGCCTGCTGTTTAGTACAAAAACCCTCCCGTACAGGCATCAGACGTCCTGTCTTCTTACTCCCGCGTGATCTCACGGCCGGGGCATCGGCCGCCTCTGGCTCGCTGCGCAGGCCCCACTCTCTGCTTTTTGTATTTCTCAGCCCCTTCACATGCGCGCGCGGCAAACGTTCGCATAGAGTAATGTGCGCGTCCGGAGTGTCAATGCCAAATCAAAAGTGTCAAAGAAAACAGCGTCCTGCGCCGGCGGCTATGTCGTGTTGACGAACCTCGCTGCAGGCACTGCAAGGAAACCATCTAGAAAACAACACCCTATCGGCGTCAACTGTTGTCCGCCGCACAGTGCGCGTTCGACAGAGATTTCCGATTCAATAGAGGAGCTTACGGAACCGCCGCGAACGCTCGGGAGAATGTGCCCATTGATGGATTGCGGATCCCAACAGGGACGGTGGCCATCTTCAGTTTTGCGACGTCGCTGCGAGATCGAGCGCGAAATTTTCAAGTCCCACTCGCCGAACGCGAGGCGAAACAGTGCAGGCGTTTGCGTGCAGTTAAAGAGTTCGGCGATAACGCTGGACTGTTCGCGCGCAGTACGCGTCGCGCATGCGGGACAAAGACTCAATCCCATCGTGCGCCCGCGCAAGAATACTTGCTCAGGCGCTGGTGGAGATCGCGGTGAGTTGCTGTTTAGCTCGCCTTTTGCGTGACATGATCTGAGTCAACAGGTAATGTCTGCTGCCGTGCAATACGAGATGGCGGTCAGTACCGCTCAGCCGAAATGAAGCACGCGACACCTCCTGCACGACGCGGCCACTGGGCCCTGGTGACGACACTGCTCGCCGCCGCCGGCATCGCCGCTGCGGTGTGGTACTGGACACGACCACAACCAGTAGCCGTTGTCTTGCACAAGATCGATCGCGGACGCGTGGAAGCGAGTGTGGCCAACACGCGCGCCGGTACCGTGGAGGCGTGCGAACGCGCCAAGATGGCGCCACCGACGGGGGGCCAAGTCGCCTTTATCGCCGTACACGAAGGCGATCGCGTGCGCAGCGGGCAGCTGCTGTTGAGCCTATGGAACGACGACCGCAAGGCCGAGCTCACGCTCGTGGAAAGCGAGTTGGTCGCGTCGCGCGCTAAGACCGAAGAGGTGTGCGCGCTCGCCGAAGCGGCGGCACGTGAGGCGCAACGCCTCCTCAAGCTGCAAAAATCCAGGCTGGTGGCTGAGGACCAGATCGACAAGGCCGTGGCCGATGCCGAGGCACGCAAAGCCGCCTGCCGGGCGGGGCGTGCCAACGAGCAGCAGAGTGCGGCGCGCATCGACGTCGCGCGTGCCGCTCTTGAGCGCACGATTCTGCGCGCGCCGTTCGCCGGCGTGGTGGCCGAGGTGAACGCCAAGCTCGGCGAATACGTGACCCCCTCTCCCCCGGGGATACCGACCTTGCCGGCGATCGATCTGGTGGGCGAGCATTGCCTGTACGTCTCGGCACCCATCGACGAGGTCGACGCGCCCGCCATCCGTCCGGGGCAACAAACGCGGATCACCCTGGATGCCTTTGCCGGTCGCGATTTCAAAGGCGAGGTACGGCGCGTCGCTCCGTACGTGCTCGATCGCGAAAAGCAGGCGCGTACGGTCGAGGTGGAGGCGACCTTCACCGACGCTGCGGAGACCGCAAACCTACTGCCCGGTTACAGCGCCGATATCGAAGTGATCCTCGACGTGCGCCCGGAGGTGCTGCGCGTACCCACGGAAGCCGTGCTGGAAGGTTATCGCGTGCTCGCTTACCGGGCGGACACACAACGTCTGGAGGAACGTCGGTTCAAGCCGGGGCTCGCAAACTGGAAGTACACCGAGGTGTTGGAAGGCTTACGGGAGGACGAGCTGATTGTGGTCTCGGTGGAACGCGAGGGCGTGGCCGCGGATGCGCGCGTTGTCGCTGAGACGCCCGTGAGCCCGGCATCCGGCAATCCGTGATCGAGCTGAAGCAAGTTCATCGCGTGTTCGAGGTCGGCGACCAGGAGGTGCACGCACTCAACGCGGTCAGCTTGCGCATCGAAAACGGCGAGTACGTGGCCATCATGGGGCCATCGGGCTCCGGCAAGTCGACGCTGCTCAACATCCTCGGTCTGCTGGATCGACCGACGGCCGGGAGCTATCTCCTCGACAACGAAGACGTCACCGTGCTTTCGGACCAGTCGCAAGCCATCACCCGGCGCGACAAAATCGGCTTCGTGTTTCAGTTCTTTCACTTGGTCCCGCGTCTTACGGCGGCGGAAAATGTCGAGCTGCCGCTCATGCTCGCTGGCGTTGCACCGGGCGAGCGCAAGCGCCGGGTGCAACAAATTCTTGCGGCCGTCGGGTTGGCGGACCGGGCGCATCACAAACCGGATCAGCTTTCTGGCGGCCAACGTCAACGTGTCGCCATCGCACGCGCAACGATCATGGAACCCGCCGTAATTTTGGCCGACGAGCCGACGGGAAATCTCGATCGGACCTCCGGCGGTGAAGTGATCGACGTGCTCGAGGGCCTCAATCGCGAGGGCATCACGCTGATCGTGGTGACGCATGATCCCGAGATCGCCGATCGTGCCTTGAGAGAGATCTACATGGTCGACGGCAAAATCGAGCGCGACGTGGCGCGCAAGGGCCGACGTGCACGTCGATGATGTGTTGCGGTTCGTGCTGCAGGCGCTTCGCGGCTATTCCGTGCGCACGGCATTAATGTTGCTGGCAATGGCGATCGGCGTTGCCGCCGTTGTTATTCTCACGTCGCTCGGCGAGGGCGCACGTCGCTTCGTCGTCGGCGAGTTCGCCTCGCTCGGCACGCATCTATTGATCGTCCTGCCAGGGCGCTCGGAAACCACCGGCGGCGCACCGCCGCTGCTCGGCGGGACGCCGCGCGATCTGACCATCGACGATGCCTTGGCGCTCGAGCGTTTGCGCAGCGTGCGCCGCGTGGCCCCGATTGCCGTCGGCAGCGGCACGGTCTCCTGGAAGCGTCGCGATCGCGAGTCGATCGTCGTCGGCTCGACGGCGGAGTTCCTCGAGGTTCGTCACCTGCTGATGGGACAGGGACGCTTCCTGCCGCCGGGAGACCCGCGCAGGGCCGCGCCCATCTGTGTGCTCGGCGCCAAGATCCGCCAGGAGCTTTTCGGACCGCAAAACGCGCTGGGCGAATGGGTTCGCATCGGCGATCGTCGCTTTCGGGTGATCGGCATCCTCGCCTCCGAGGGGCGCTCAATCGGTATCGACATCCAGGAAGTCGTGGTGATCCCGGTGGCATCGGCACTGACCTTGTTCAACACCGAATCGCTGTTCCGCGTCCTGGTCGAGGCGCGAACGCGCGAGGCCCTCGCCGACGCACAGTCCGGCATCATCGAAACCATCCGCGCGCGTCACGAGGGCGAGGACGATATCACCGTCGTCACCCAGGATGCGGTGCTGGCGACCTTCGATCGCATCTTACGGGCCTTGACCTTGACCGTGGCCGGCATCGCCGCTATCAGCCTGGCGGTCGCCGGTATCCTGATCATGAACGTCATGCTGGTGGCGGTGTCACAGCGCACCGCGGAGATCGGCCTGTTGAAGGCGCTCGGTGCATCGGCCGCCGCCATCCAGCGGCTGTTTATCGCCGAAGCGGGCTTGCTCTCCTTGCTCGGCGCCCTGCTCGGGTTTGCTGTCGGCCAGGCGGGCAGCTGGTTCATCGGCCGACTGTACCCGGCGTTGCCGGTCGGTACGCCTTGGTGGGCAGTGGTGGCCGCGCTGGTGGTGGCGCTGCTCACCGGCTTGACGTTCAGCGTGCTGCCGGCGCGCCGTGCGGCGCGGCTCGATCCGGTGCAGGCATTATCGCGGAGGTGAATGCGCATGCTCCTTCGTGACTTCTTACGCCTGGCATTGCATGCCTTGATTGCCCATCGCCTGCGCTCGGCGCTGACGACGCTCGGCATCGGTGTCGGGATCGCGGCAGTCGTGCTGCTGACATCGATCGGCGCCGGCATCCACCAATTCGTGCTGTCGGAGTTCACGCAGTTCGGTACCAACCTGATCGGCGTCAACCCGGGACGCACCACCACCCACGGGATCCCTGGCATGCTGCGCACCATACGACCGCTCACGATCGCCGATGCCGAGGCGCTGCGGCGGGTGCGGCACGTGGAGACGACGGTGCCGGTGGTGCAGGGCAACGCCGAAGTCGAGGCGCAGACCCGAAGCCGGCGCACCAACGTGACCGGCGTCGGTTCGGACTTTCCACGCGTGTTTCGGTTCGGGATCTCGGCGGGACGTTTTCTTCCGCCTGACGATCCGCGTGCGCCACGTGCATTCGCCGTGCTCGGCGCCAAGCTGAAACAAGAGCTTTTCGGTACACGCAACCCGCTGGGCGAACGGATACGGGTGGGCGGCGATCGCTATCGCATCATCGGCGTGATGGAGGCAAAGGGCACCGTACTCGGCTTTGATATCGACGACGCGATCTACATCCCCGCGGCCAAGGCGCTCGAGCTGTTCAATCGCGAGAGCCTATTGGAGATCGATGTGCTCTACACCGCCGGCGTACCTGCGGACGAAGTCGTCACCGGCATAAGGCGGGTGCTGATGGCGCGACACGGGCTCGAGGATTTCACCATTACGACGCAGCAACAGATGCTCGACGTCTTAGGGTCCGTGCTGAACGTGCTCACCTTCGCCGTCGGCGCGCTGGGTGGGATCTCCCTTCTGGTCGGCGGTGTGGGCATTCTCACTATTATGGTCATCGCCGTGACGGAGCGGACGGCAGAGATCGGCCTGCTGCGGGCGATCGGCGCGGGCCGCATGCAGGTCCTGATGTTATTTCTGGGGGAGGCGACGTTTCTGGCAGCGCTGGGCGGTATTGTCGGCCTCCTTGTCGGTGTCGGCGGCGGCGCGCTGCTGCATCTGGCGGTGCCGGAGCTGCCGGTGCGCACGCCGATTGCCTACGTCGTTCTGGCCGAGGGTCTGGCCATTGCCATCGGCCTTGCGGCCGGCGTGTTGCCGGCAAGGCGCGCCGCGGGACTGGATCCGGTGGAGGCCTTGCGGGCGGAGTGATGCCCGAGCTGTCCCGGAAGAAGTGAGTCGGGGGACTTGAGGCGGCGACTACTTAGTGCGAAGACCGCCGCGTAACGATCGCAGCATGATGGGGAATGGAAAAAATCGAACGCCAGCGCTTTCAGCCGGCGTGATTGTCGTGCGCAAGCATGCCGACGGTTGCCGCTATCTGTTGTTGCGCGCGTTCCGCTACTGGGATTTTCCCAAAGGGTTAGTCGAAGCGGGCGAAGACCCGCGCGCAAGCGCCGTGCGCGAAGTGGCCGAAGAGACGACTTTGACCGATCTGAACTTTCGCTGGGGCAAAGATTACCGCGAAACAGAACCGTACGCGCGTGGCAAGGTGGCGCGTTACTACGTCGCGGAAAGCAGCGAAGGCGAGGTCGCGTTGCCCGTCAGTCGCGAGCTCGGACAACCGGAGCACCATGAATTTCGTTGGCTGGACTACAAGGCCGCACGCAAATTACTCGCACCGCGCGTACAAACGATACTCGACTGGGCGCACGGCCTGGTCATGAAGAGCACGAGCCGAGCTCGGTCTGACCTTCGGACGTGAGCCCCGTGAGCTCCTCGCTCAATGTCCAGAGCTCGGCGGCGAGCTGCTCGTCGTAGGCGTCGGCCGCGGCCCGCGCTTCGCGGTCGCGGTCGAAGTACTTCCCGCTGGTGTTGGCGAACTCGGGCGCCGTGGCCAGACGCACGATGCGCTCACCGCCCTGCGCGGGGCGTTCCATGAAGGGCTTGAAGAACCGCAGCGGAAAGCTGAGCCAATCGCTGTTCTGATTCCAGATGCGCGTCGCGAGCACGCCTGGGTGCATCGCGACCGCCGTGAGGTCGGGCTCGCGGCGTGCCAGCTCGAAAGAGAACAGCAGGTTCACAAGCTTGGAATCCCCATAGGCCTGGACCCAGCTGTATGCCTCGACGCTTTTCATGATCTGCTCGAGCGGTTTGCGCCGTATGTTGGCCCTGCGGTGGGCCCTCGAGCTTACAGTGATGACGCGCGCCTTGGCCGCCCGCAGCACCGGCAGCAGCAGGTTCGTCAACAGGAAGTGGGCGAGGTGGTTGACGGCCAGCGTTCGCTCGAAACCGTCCTCGCTGATCTCCGGCCGGGTGCGGTATCCACCCGCATTGTTCACGAGGACGTGAATCTGGCGATGAGCCGCGTTCAGATCCCCTGCAAGGGCGCGCACCTGGCGTAGCGAGGACAGATCGGCAATGCGCAAATCCACTTGCGCGCCGGCGACCGCACGTGTGATTCGCGCGCGCGCGACCTCGCCCCGCCGCCGGTCGCGGCACACCATCACCACCCGAAAGCCAGCGCGCGCCAAGCCAAGCGCCGCCTCCGCGCCGATGCCGGAGCTGGCACCGGTAATGACACAGACTTTATCGGATGCATCCACCGCTAACGTATCTCGCCAGCTTTGCCTCGGCGCTTCTTAAAGGATAGGTCATGCACACGCCTTATTGACTGGTCACGGGCACACCGTCAAAGAAATCAACGACCCCCGTTTCGAGCGAATATTCGGCCCCGACAACCCGAAGTCCCTGTCGTTGGATCAACTCCTGCAGCACACCCGAACCGTGTCGCAGAGAGTTCGCGGAAACGCGCACGTTGGCACGCACAGCCTGTTGCACCAGAGCCTCTGGGTCGCGCCGCAGGTCCGTTGTCAGCAATCCTTCCACGGCGGGTCGAATGTGATCGACGATTGAGCGTAGATTGCGCGACTGATTTTCGGTCGGCCGTTGAAGTTCGTCCACGGTTGCCTGAACAGCTCCGCACCGACTATGGCCCAGAACCACGACGAGGCGCGTGCCGAACTGCTCGGCAGCGAACTCAACGCTGCCGATTTGCGATGCGGCCACGATGTTTCCCGC
>CAYGAS010000053.1:0-2714 GCA_964347935.1 uncultured Nitrospiraceae bacterium
TCGCCGTCCACGGGGACGATGTGAAACTTGAGCTGACGCACGCCGGGTTGCTGTGTGATCAGCTGCGCCTCGACCGGTTGTGCTGGCTGATCGGATAAGAGCGTCACCTCTTGCGTGGCGATCAGCTGCCCATCGTCTTCGATCAGCAGTTTAATCTTTTCGTTATCGACGCCGCGGTGGTTGATCAAAAGACTGGCAGTAACAGCCGATTCCTTCAATGCGTGTCTGGGCATGGCTACGCTGGTGAGTTCAATATCCTTGGCAAACTTGGTTTGCCCCACGCCGACAGTGTGAATCGGTATACCGGCGACGCGAAAAGAAGGTAGGGCCTGATCCAAAGACGCGACTTCCGTGATCGCACCATCCGATACGATCACCAACGCTGCCACGGCAGGGCTGCTTAGCTCTTGACGCACGTCCGCAAGCGCGCGGGCCAGATCGGTTCTGTGGCCAGAGAAAGCCAGCTCGTGTTCCTGCAACGAGTGGGCACCGGCAGCGAACCGGAAGAAACGCAATACAAAACGTTGCGCCAGCAGCTGTGTGATGGAGCCCGTTTTCGGATCGAAGGCCTGGCGGACGAAAGCAGATCGCGGCTTACCGTCTTGGTCTTCGATGCGCATACTGCGCGAGTCGTCCAAGAGCACGACGACGACATTGCCCCGAGCCTCGAGCGTGGTGACGTTCAGCGCGGGTTGGAAGAGCGCGAATAATATGATGGCCAACGCAGCCGTACGCGCCAGCGCAAGCACGAGGCGGTCGCGCCTGCGCATGTCGGCGCGCGCGTGGGCATAAAACACTGTAATAATCGCAGCCGTGCCGAGGAGTAGGGCGCAATACAGCCAGAAAGATCCGGCAAGCGAGAGCTCACCGTGAGCGAAGGTGTCCGCAGGATATTTGAACAGAAACTCGAACACGGACGTGGATGTGTCCTCAATGGGTCATCGCGTAGATGACGAAGTTAATTCCCATCTCGTAGGCGAAGGTGGAGAATTTCAGCGGATAGTTCGGATCATCCGCCCACTCCCAGGCATCGCCCAAGTCGGTGTTCCAGTTGATCAGCACCATTAGCCGGCCGTCATCATCCAAAATACCGCGCACGTGGGGCACGTAACCGTCGTACTCGTGGGTAGGGCCTCCCGAAGCGGCAAAGTAGCCCTGGTAGACGTTGGGCACCTGAAGGATTTCGGTGATGTCGTAGAAAACGTGAAACACGGGGTGCGTTAACGGTACCTCGATGATTGGCCGATCGGGAAAGACCCGTTTCATTTCCTTTTCGAAGTTTTCCCACGCCCACGTGCCCCAAAAATCATCGACGACCATGAATCCCCCCGCCAGCAGATAGTTCCGAAGTGCCCGGACTTCGGCGTCCGTCAACGACATGCTGCCGACCTCTAGAATGTACAGAAAGGGAAAGCGCCAAAGCTGGGGATCGTCGAGCTCAATGGCGTTGTCGGATTCATAGGCATCGATGATGGACAAGCGTCTGAGTGCAGTGAGGAACTGTAAATCCGCTTTTGGGTAGTCGACCGACCAGCGCGCGCCCCAGTCGTCATCGCCGCCGCTACCGCTGTAGATGCCGCGCGTGAAGAAAAACTCGTGTGGTCCTTTGACGACCGTATGATTCGCCCTGACGACACGATAGGCGCCAGAGCCGATGGCGTGGGAATTCTCGCGAGCAGCTGACATCGCGGTCGAGGTCAGCTCGGCGATGGCGCTTGCGTGTACCACGAGTGCTGCGTATGCGCCAAAAGCGCAGGCCAGAATCAGGCGAACGGCGGGAATCCGCATAATACCGACTCCAAAACCAGGTCCGGATCGGGCGAGGTAACCAACGTCGCCGGTCATGGTAACAGATTTGGAATGGCAAACGGGATGTGGGTTTCGCTGCGCCGCTTTACAAAGAAACGCGTGACCTCGGCGGCAAAGGGCAAAACAGGGCCATTCCGAACGCCTTTGACACCGCTGTACTCAGCGAAGGGCGGCGAGCGGCTCCGGCTGTCCAGGCATAGCCGGGTAGCGCTAACCCGGTTATTGCGGCGGCGACACCAAAGGGGGTTCAGCTAGCGTTGCTTGCTGCGGACAACTTTTGCGCGTGCTGCCGTGAGCTCAGCCCGATCATGTTTGCCGCGCGCCCGCAAAAGCTCGGCGTAATCTTGCAAAGTGTCGGCGACCAAGGGATGGTTCGGGCCGTGGGTCTGCTCGAGAACGGCTAAAAGTTTTTTGATAAGGCGTTCTGTGCCGGCGTAGCGACCCTGGGCGTAGTAAAGCGCTGCCAGATTCTGGAGGCTCGCGATCACGTCCGGGTGCGTCGGTTCGAGGACTTTTTCTCGGATGGCCAAGGCACGCTGGTGCAACGGCTCTGCGTCGGCGTACTTGCCTAAGCGGTAGTAGAAAAAGGCCAGGTCAGCGAGGGCGGTGGCCAGTCGGGGGTTGTCGGGGCCGAAGGTCTCGGCCGTCTCCCGTGCTTGGCATAGCTGCTTCTCCAAGGCGGCGGCTTCAGCCCTGTCCTCTTTGCGGCGGCCAAAGCTACGTCGGCGATCCGGTCTTAGACGTAGGGTGCCGCGGCGATCCGGATGGATGCGGCGTACGCCCCGGCGTCGCACACCCCACTTGTCACTCTCTACAGCGGAAGTTTTTTTGGCCACGGTCGCACCCTTCAATATAGCGTGTTCCTTCAAAATATAGATCACAAAGCGGGCCTGTAGGCGGCGCTC
>CAYGAS010000054.1:0-11505 GCA_964347935.1 uncultured Nitrospiraceae bacterium
CGAACATCGGTCCGATGTTGCCCATCTGAAAGAACAGCCACTGGATCGTCTCGTAGCGTGGAATCGGCTCCTGCGGAAAAAACTTCTGGTGCTTTTCGGCGAGATAAAACAGCATCGCGCCGGACTCGATCATGGTGAAAGGCTTACCCCCGGGCCCGTCCTGATCGATCATGGCCGGAATCTTCTGATTGGGGTTGATGGCCGTGAACTCGGGCGAGAACTGCTCGCGCTTCGGCAGACTTATTAAGTGTAACCTGTACTCAATGCCGAGCTCCTCCATCATGATGGTCATCTTGCGACCGTTTGACGTTTTCCAGCTGTAAAGATCAATCATTTATGGTTTACCCCAAAGAGATTCTTATGTGTGGCGAGCACCGCCATTATATAAGCAGGTTGCGATATCTACGATCGCCGCGGGCGTGTGTGATCCGGGCTAGCGGCGCAGCAGGCGCCCCGGGCATTCCCCTGTCCAGGCAGTGTCGTGCCAGACTGGCCGGCCGTTGACCAGCACCAGGTCAATACCGATAGAAGGTTGCCTTGGATGAGTGAAATCGGCCTGATCGATGACGGATGTGGGATCGAATATCACCACATCGGCAAAGGCCCCTTCCCGAATGAGGCCGCGGTCCTTCAGGCCGAAAACGGTGGCCGGAACGCTCGTCATACGCCGCACGGCTTCTTCCAGCGAGAACAGGCCGAGCTCGCGGCAGTAATGGCCGAGCACGCGCGGAAACGTGCCCCACAGCCGGGGATGCGGGAATACATCGTGGGGCAGCCCGTCGGAGCCGATCATGGCATCGTCGAAGCTCAGTACCCGGCGCAGATCATCTTCGTCCATCTGATAGTAGATGGCCCCCGCCGGCAAGAGCCGGGCAATCGCTTCGTCGGTGGAACACTGCCACGCCCTCTTGATATCCGCGAAGTCGCGACCGGCGAGCTCAGGATGCGGCTCCGACCACGCCAACAACACCTTTTCCGACGCATCGACAAGATCGCGCAATAAAACCGTCGAGCTGGCGATATACGGATAGACGTCGAGATTCACGGTTTGTTTTTTCCTCGCGGCTTCTATGAGAGCGAGTGTTTCCTTGGTGCGGCCCCAATTTCGCCGGGCGCAGGCCTTGTGATGCGAAATGACGACGCGCACGCCGGCACGGCGTCCGATCTCGAGCGTTTCGTCTACCGATGCAACCACGCCGTCGTGCTCATCGCGCATGTGCGTGGTGTAGATGCCGTCGTAGGGCACCAAGCGTTCGGCCAGCGCGATGACTTCCTCGGTGGGGGCCGCCCGCGCCGTCGGATACGCGAGCCCGGTGCTCATACCGATACATCCGGCAGCGAGCGATTGTTCCAGCAGCTTACCCATGTGATCGATCTCGGCTGGTGTAGCCGCTCGAGCCAGATCGTCCATCACGCCTACGCGCAGGGTCGAATGTCCGACCAGCATGGCGATGTTCAATGCCGGCGGCTGCGCCTCGACAATCTCTGCATAGTTGTCGAATGTGGGAAAGCGATACCACTCGCGGTTGCCGAGCAGATTCAAGGGTGGTGGCGGATCGCGATCGGCCAGCGGCGCCAGACTGAGACCGCAGTTGCCGGCGACGACCGTGGTCACGCCCTGGCTGATCTTCGGCGTCATGTCGGGTGAAGACAGGACGGCACGATCATCGTGGGTGTGCGCATCGACGAAACCCGGCGCGATGACGCGATCGCGCGCGTCGATGCGTGTCTTCGGCTGCCAATGCCGACCATCGCCGACGCCGGCAATTCGATCGCCTGCAATGGCAATATCCGTGCGCTGGCGCTCGCTGCCGCTGCCGTCGATCAGCCAGGCGCCCTCGATAAGAACGTCACAGGGGTTCACGCTCCGCGCTCCTTAACCACTGCACCGGCGTCGATCAACGCATCGATATCGGCGTCGGAATAACCCGCCTGGGCCAGCACCGCGCGATTATCTTCGGCGAAGTATCGGGGCGCGCGATACATCGAGCCCGGTGTGCGCCCAAACTTGATCGGCACGCCGGTGCCCCGATAGCCGTCCTTCCCGACAACCATATGGCGGTGCAAAGTGTGAGCATCGGTCAACACTTCGGCCACATTGTTGGCCGGGCCCGCCGGTACACCGGCCTCCAGTAAGCGCCGGCATAGCGCCTCGCCGTCGCACTCGGCGATCCGGGCGGCCAACACCTGTGTCATTGCACCGCGATTCTCGACGCGTGCGCCGTTACTCTTGAAGCGCGCATCCGCGCTCAGCTCCGGACAGCCCAAGATCTGCACGAGCCGGCGAAACTGGCCATCGTTACCGACCGCCAGAAACACCGGGCGTGTCTTGCTGGCGTAGAGATCGTACGGGGAGATATTGGGGTGCGCATTGCCGCTCAACTGCGGCAACTTGCCGCTCATGAACCAGTTGGCTGCATGCGGGTGGAGCAAGGTGATGGCGGTGTCGTACAAGGTCGTCTCGACAAACTGCCCTTGCCCCGAGCGCTCACGCTCATAGAGCGCCATGCTGATGGCAATCACCGCATGCAGGCCCGTCACCATGTCGACCACCGGCGAGCCGAGGCGTAACGGCCCGGACTCAGGCGTACCGTTGATGCTGAACAGGCCCGCGGTCGCCTGTACGGCCGCATCGTAGCCCGGGTAGCCGCCGAGCGGTCCATCGGCGCCAAAACCGGTGATGCGACAGTGTATCAGTCGCGGATAACGTGGTCGGAGTACCTCTTCATAACCGAGACCCCA
This sequence comes from uncultured Nitrospiraceae bacterium, assembly GCA_964347935.1. Classification (GTDB taxonomy): domain Bacteria; phylum Pseudomonadota; class Gammaproteobacteria; order Acidiferrobacterales; family SPGG2; genus SZUA-472. Next base: position 2,743 of record CAYGAS010000054.1, read on the forward strand.
CTTTTCCAGCGTGCCCGTCTTGAAATTTTCGATCAGCACGTCGGCGTGCTCGAGCAAGCGAAACAAGACCGCCCGCCCCTTTTCGTTGCGCAGATCGAGCGCGATGCAGCGCTTGTTGCGGTTGACGCCCTTGAAGTAGGCACTCGAGAGAATATGGCCGGCGTCATCCTTTTCGAACGGCGGGCCCCACTCGCGGGTCTCATCCCCGGTCGGCGGCTCCACCTTAATAATGTCAGCACCGTGGTCGCCCAGCGTCTGCGTGCAGTAGGGACCGCCCAGCACGCGCGTCAGGTCGATCACCCGCACACCGGCCAATACGCCCATATTGCCTTGGTCATTACTCATCGTTGCCACTCCCGAAGCTACTTGCGCTGATCGAAGCGGCGACCCACCAGCGCCGCGGCGATGTTTATCTTCTGAATGTCGATCGTGCCACCGGCTATACCCCAGCCCCAGGCGTCCCGCAGTCGTCGTTCCATCGGGTACTCCTTGGAGTAGCCGTAACCGCCCATGAGCTGCACCGCCGCGCTCGTCACTTCGCGTGCGATTTCGTTGGCAAAGCATTTCGCCACACTCGACTCAAAGACACTTGGCAGGTCGCTCTGCGCGTTCACCGCCGCACGGTAGATCAGCAGTCGCGCGGCCTCCACGCGCATCGCCATGTCGGCGAGCTTCAGTTGCACTGCTTGGAAGTCCACGATCGGCTTGCCGAACTGCTTGCGTTGTTGCACGTAGTCGAGCACGTCTTCGAGCGCCCCGGATGCCTGGGCCAAAGCCATCGTGGCGTTGCCGCAGCGCTCCAGATCAAAGGCCTGCATCAGCCGCGAGAAGCCCCCGGCCTCTGCAACCAGGTTCTCCTTGGGTACCTTCACGTTGTCAAAGTAGATGTCCGCCGAAGGGATGCCGCGAAACCCCATGAGCTGCTCCTGCTCGCCGAAACTCATTCCCGCTGTGTCGCGCTCGACGTAGACCGCCCCGATGCCCTTGGCGCCCGGCGCCTCTGCAAGACGGCAATAGACGACATAAGCCTCGGCATGACCACCGCCGGAGCACCAGCGTTTGCTGCCGTTGATGACGATCTGCGAGTCGCGAATCTCGGCGCGCGTCTTGAGATCCGTCAGCGCGCTGCCCGCCTCGGGCTCCGACATCGCCACCGCTACCGTCATCTCGCCCTTGCACACACGCGGAATCACCCGATCCTTCAGTCCCTTACTGGCGAAGTGCTCGATTGCCCGTACCGGGCCGACGCTCGATTCAAAGATCGGAAAGGCAACCGCCGACGAGATTTTGGCGAACTCCTCTAGCACGATCAGCGCTTCGAGATTGCCGAGCCCAAGACCCCCGTACCTCTTCGACACGTTGATGCCGAGGAAACCCATCTCCGCATAACGCCGTACCCACTGCCTGTCTAGCGGCTGACCGTCAGTCTCGACATGCTGCGCCACAGGAGTCATTTGCTCGCGCGCGAAACGGCGCGCCGTCTCCTGCAGCGCGCGTTGCTCGTCAGTCAGTGTGAAGTTCATAGTACAGCCTCACCACAATTACGGTCCTGATGTTTCCTATGGCGCCCCGCCACTAAGGACTTCTGTGGCCGAGCGTCCGACAAGCTGTCGGTACAGCTCGGGGTCGGTATCACCTTCGGTGCCAAAGACCAATACGCGGGCACCAGCATCGAGACCGATCGTGTGTGCAGCCGAGGCATCGCCTGCGACGGCACGAACGCCTGCGAGGCCTGCTACGCCAGATTCGCCGGCAACGACCGGCGGATCACCGTCCGCCCCCGATGCAAGCTGCCGCATCATTTCGACCGCCGCGCTGTCTGGGATGGTCATGAAGAAGTCAGCGCCATCCTTGAGGATCTCCCACGCCAACAAGGATGTCTCAGCGCATGACAAACAGGCCATGACGGTGTCGATGTCGCCGGTCAATGCGACGCGTTCGCCCGCCCTGGCGCTTTCGAACAGCGCATCGGCGCGCTCCGGCTCCACGACAACAAACAGCGGGCGAAGCTCTTCGTACTCCCACCAAAGACGTGCGCACACCGCTGCCGCCAACCCCCCGACACCGCCTTGCACAAAGACATGCGTTGGCAAGGCTTTGTCGACAAGCGCGCTGATCGCTTCGTCGACCATCACCGTGTAGCCATGCATGATCTCTCGAGGAATAGTCGTGTAGTCTTTGTAGGAGGTGTCCGATACGACCATCCAACCGTTGATCGCGGCATCGCCAGCCGCCTGACGGACGGAATCGTCGTAATTCCCGCGCGTGCGTACGACCTCGGCGCCGTAGCGGCTAATGGCCGCCTCGCGACCGCGGCTCACCTTTTCGTGGATGTAGATGACACAGCCACAGCCGAAGATCTGCGCACCCCAAGCGACCGATCGACCGTGATTGCCGTCGGTCGCACAGCACACCGTAATGCCGGAGGTCAGATCGCGATACTTGCCGCCTGCTAAATCGGCCGCCTTGATCCCAGAGTCACCGGTGCGCGCGGTGACAGTTTCGGCGATACAGCGGTAGACGGCATAAGCGCCGCCGAGACCCTTGAAACTGCCGAGCCCGAAACGTCCCGATTCGTCTTTGTAGCGCAGCTCGGCCACGCCCATCCGGGCGGCAAGGCCGGGCAGCGGTATGAGCGGTGTGTGCTGGTATTGCGGCCACGACGCGATCTCACGGCGCACGACTTCTGCCAATTCTGGATCGAGTAGATTACGTCGCTTGTCACCGTAACGGCATTCAGCGCGAGCGCGAGGGTTCTTAAACAGGTTCATGCGCTTTTCATGTTCGCCACGTGCGCTTGATTGTATACTAGTCGGGGACAATTAGGGTCTCAGATAAAAAGCAGACGCCCCGCAGGTTAGCTTTATGCCCAAAAACGAAAATGCATCAGCACTCGAAGGCATACGGGTACTCGACATTGCGACGTTCGTCGCCTCCCCCTTCTGTGCCACCCTGCTCGGTGAGTTCGGAGCCGACGTCGTCAAGATCGAGCTCCCGGGCCTGGGTGATCCCGTGCGCAAGTTCGGCTCAGCGAGCGAGTGTGACGAGAGACTGCTGTGGTTAAGCGAGTCGCGCAACAAGCGCTGCGTCACGCTTGATCTACGTAAAGCCGAAGGTGCGGAGCTTTTCAAACAGCTCGTCGCGAAATCAGACGTTGTGTGCGAAAACTTCCAGCCCGGTACGCTGGAGAAATGGGGGGTCGGCTACGAGGTGCTCAAGGAGGCCAATCCGCAACTCGTGATGCTGAGAGTCTCCGGTTACGGTCAGACCGGTCCTTACAAGAATCGCCCCGGGTTCGGGCGCATCGCCAATGCCTTCGGCGGCATTTCCTTTCTTGCCGGTTATCCCGATCGGGCCCCCGTCACGCCCGGTTCAGCGACGCTGCCCGATTACCTCGCCGGTTTGTTCGGTGCCTACGGCGTGCTGTTGGCGTTACGGCATCGCGACCGCACCGGCGAGGGTCAGATAATCGACATCGGGCTCTACGAGACCATCTTTCGCATTCTCGATGAGCTGGTGCCCGCGTACGACAAGCACGGCTACGTGCGCCAACGCATGGGGCCAGGAACCGTGAACGTCGTGCCGCACAGTCACTATCCCACACGCGACGGTCGCTGGATCGCCATTGCCTGCACCAGCGATAAGATCTTCGAGCGCCTGGCCAACCTGATGGGCTGCCCGGAGGTCGCAGGCAATGGCAAGTACGGGTCCTTCGCCAAGCGCGATGCCAGCCGCGAGGCGGTCGACCAGATGGTCGCCGACTGGACGAGCCTGCACGACCGCGCCGAGCTGCTCCAGCTCTGCGAGGAGGGTCAGGTGCCCTGTGGGCCGGTTTATGCCATCGATGAGATCTTCGACGACCCGCAGTACGCGGCACGCGAGAACATCCTGCGTGCGCACGACGAACGCATCGGCGATCTGGCGATACCTAATATAGTGCCGCGGCTCACGGGTACGCCGGGTAAGGTGAAATGGCTAGGTCGTGGCCTCGGCGAGCATAACAAAGAGATCTACAGTGGCTTGCTAGGTCTGAGCGACGAGCGTATTAATGAGTTGATTCAAAAGGGAGTCATATAGCCTTGGCAAATGACAGCCCTGGCCGGTGTTGGCGGGCGGCTCTGGGCCTCCGCCTTAACCCGCCTACGGCGTGGCGCCTCCCGACGAGACATCCCTGTCTCGGCGGTCGGGCGCGACATCCTGCCCGCGCCCCCTGACGGGGCGTGATCCACGCCGCGGGCGGGGCGTCAGCAGTCGCCTTTCACCAACACCGACCAGGGAGACATTGAGAGAAGTCGATGGAACTGCTACGCACATTTATTTTTGCACCCGGGAATCACCCGCGTAAGGTCGAGAAGGTCTTCAGTCTCGGCGCCGATGCCGTAATTCTGGATCTGGAAGATGCGGTCGCCGTGAGTGAAAAGGTCGCGGCGCGCCAGGCCGTGGTCGAGGCCTTGAAGAGACCGCGCCCATGCAAAGGCTATATTCGCATCAACGCCAGCGATACGCCCTTTTGCTATGGTGATTTGTTGGCAATCGTTGGGCAAGGGCTCGACGGCATCGTGTTGCCGAAAGTTGAGAGTGCCGCCCAGTTACTGATGATCGACTGGCTGTTGGCACAGCTCGAGCACGAGGGCGGACTGGTCGCCGGGAGCATTGACCTCTTGCCGATCATCGAGACTGGTAAGGGTGTAGCGGCCGTGCGCGAGATCGCAGCCGCCGGATCGCGGGTGCGCCGTCTGTCATTCGGGGCCGCCGACTACACCCACGATATGGGCATGAACTGGACGCTCGACGAAGCCGAGCTCACGCCGGCGCGCGCAGAGATCGTGCTCGCGTCCCGGGTCGCCGGGCTCGAACCGCCGATCGATACGGTCTTTGCCCATGTCGGCAAACATCTCGACGCCCTCAAGCGCACGACACAACTCGCGCGTGACCTGGGCTTTCAGGGCAAGCTCTGTATCCATCCCGAGCAGATCGGTCCGATCCACGAGATCTTCACCCCCACCGAGAAAGAGATTGCCACTGCTAAAAAGATCGTTGAGGCCTTCGAGGCGGCGGAAGCAAGCGGCTCGGCCTCGATCCAGGTGGAAGGGCAGTTCATCGATTACCCGATTGTCGAAAAAGCAAAGCGCATTCTTGCCATTGCCGAAAAGACCGGCACCCACGGTAAGCACTAGGTTGGGCCTTAAGCGAGCATGGATTTCAGCCTGAGCGAAGAGCAGCAGTTGTTTCGCGACTCCGTGCGCGGGTTTGCCGAGCGTCATTTGCGTGCCGGCGCGCTCGAGCGTGCCCTGGCCGAGGACTATCCGGGCGACATTGCTCAGCTCATGGCGCAGCAGGGATTGCTCGGGATCACCATGCCCGAGGAAGATGGCGGTCAGGGGGGTACGCTGATAGACGCGGTGCTTGCGATCGAGGCCGTCGCTCTCGTGTGCCCACGTAGCGCCGATGTCGTCCAGGCGGGAAACTTCGGGCCGGTTCGCGTGCTTGCCGAGTACGGCAGTGCAGATCAAAAGAAGCGCTATTTATCGCGGCTGCTTCGCGGCGAGATGCTGATCGCCGTGGCGATGACTGAACCCGAGGCCGGCTCCGCCGTGACCGACCTGCAAACCACCGCCCTTGCCGAGGGCGATAGATTCCGTGTCAACGGCAGCAAGGTCTTCACTTCCCTCAGCAGGCACGCCGATGTCTTTCTGGTATACGTTCGCTTCGGCCCGGGTGTCGAGGGCATCGGCTCGGTGCTGATCGAGCGCGACAGCGAGGGCTTTTCTATCGGTCAGCCGGTGCGCTTTCTTTCAGGCGAGCAGTGGGCACAACTTTACTTCGACAACGTGTACGTGGCGCCGGAGAACGTCTTGCTCGGCAAGGGCGGCTTTAAGAAGCAGATCGCGGGTTTCAATGTAGAACGTATCGGTAACAGCGCCCGTGCGCTAGCGCTCGGCCAGCATGCGTTCAATCTGGCGCGCGAGCACGCGATGACCCGCCGACAGTTCGGCCGGCCGTTGTGCGAGTTCCAGGGGCTGCAGTGGAAATTTGCCGACATGCAGATGCAGCTCGACGCCGCACGTTTGCTGCTCTATCGCGCCGCCGCCAACGCGGACAAGGGCCTGCCCTCGGCGCAGGAGACTGCCATCGCCAAGGCCTACTGCAATCGAGCGGGATTCGAGGTCGCCAGCGAAGCCTTGCAGATCATGGGCGGCACCGGCTACAGCGAGGGGACGTTGGTGGAATATTGCTTTCGCCGTACCCGGGGATGGATGATCGCCGGCGGCTCGATCGAGATGATGAAAAACCGCATCGCCGAGGGCATCTTTGAGCGGCGCTTTTCACAGCGCCCAGCACGCCCGTTGGCTGAAGACTGATTCCTTGATGTCAGCGACCGATTTAGCGACCGCCCTCTTCGCCCCCGGTAGCGTCGCGCTCGTCGGTGCCTCAGCTGACCCAGAGAAAAATACCGCACGCCCGCAGCGCTTCCTACGCAAGCATGGCTACGCCGGTCGCATCGTGCCAATCAACCGCCAACGCAGCTCCGTTCTGGGTGAGCCCGCCTACCCCGATTTGCGTAATGCCCCGGGGCCCATCGATCATGCCTTCATTATGGTGCCCGCCGAAACGGTGCCGGAGGTGATCGCGCAATGCGGTGAGCTAAAGATCCCGGTGGCGACGATTTATAGCGACGGTTTCGCCGAGCGTGGCGAAGAAGGCTACCGCCGACAACAAAGGCTCGTCGCCCTTGCCCGGGCCAGCGGCGTGCGCTTGCTTGGTCCAAACAGCATGGGCGTCATCAACACCCGTGCCGCCCTGCCGCTTGCCATCAGCGCGGTCCTGGAGGGCGTCGCGATTCGACCGGGCACGCTTGCCGTCATCTCACAAAGCGGCACGATGCTGGGCGCCCTGCTCTCACGCGGCCAGGCCCGCGCTATCGGCTTTTCAAAACTGATCTCCGTCGGCAACGAGGCGGATCTGAGCGTCGGCGAAATCGCTGACTTGCTCGTCGACGACCCCGACACGACGGCGATCCTGCTTTTTCTGGAAACCCTGCGTGATCCGCAACGGCTCGCGGCCGCGGCGCATCGGGCGTTCGATGCCGGTAAACCTGTCATCGCCTACAAGCTCGGGCGCTCCGAGGCGGGCCGTCGGCTGGCGAGTTCGCATTCAGGCGCCATATGCGGACCGCACGAAGCGGTCCATGCCTTCCTGCAACACCACGGCATCATGCGTGTCGACATGATGGAGGCTTTATTCGAGATGCCAACGCTGGCTATCGGCCATAAACCCGCGAGCGGGCGGCGGGTCGCCGTGCTGACAACCACCGGCGGTGGCGCCGCCATGGTCGTCGATCAACTCGGTATTCGCGGGATCGAGCTGGTTCCGGCACCGGCCAATGTACGAAAAGCCTTGGCGGGTATGGCTGTCACGATCCATGCGGACACGCCGCTGATCGATCTGACCATGGCCGGTACACGAAAGGGTGTCTACGGTGCTGCATTAACGGAACTCTTGCGCTCGCCCGAGTGCGATGCCGTCGTCGCGGTCGTCGGCTCATCGGCGCAGTTTCACCCCGAGCTCGCCGTGGAACCGATTGTAAAAGCCACGAAGAGCGGCAAGCCGCTAGCTGTCTTTACGGTTCCGCAGGCGAACGAGTCGCTCACGCTGCTGACCGCAGCCGGCATTGCGGCTTTCCGTACACCGGAGGCGTGTGCCGACGCCGTGCGCGCTTACCTCGACTGGCGCACGCCCGTCACAGAACCGGTGAAAGCGAAAAGCAATCTTTCCGCTGTGACCGCGGCATTAACAAAGACAAAGCAGGCCAGACTCAATGAGGCCGAAGCGCGTGAAATCTTTGAAACGCTGGGCATTGCGCAGGCCCCCGCACACATTATTAAAGACGACAAAGCGACCTCGCGCGTCGGCTATCCCGTGGCAATTAAGATTCTATCTCCGGACATTCTCCATAAGACGGAGGCTGGCGGTGTCGTGCTCGACATCAAAGATGATGCCGGCTTACAGGCGGGCGCCCGCAAGATGCTTGTGCACATCAAACAGGCAGCGCCGCAGGCCCGGATTAAAGGGCTACTCGTGCAACGCATGGAGAGTGGGCTTGCGGAAGTCTTGCTCGGCTACAAACGCGACCCCGAAGCAGGGCCCACCGTCATACTCGGGATGGGTGGACGGCTCGCGGAAGTCTATCGTGATTTTTCCGTGCGATTGGCACCTGTCAGTCTGCAGGCAGCGCGGGCGATGATTGAAGAGGTGCGCGGTCTCGCAGTGATTCGCGGATACCGCGGTCTACTGCCAGGCGACTGTGAGGCTCTAGCGGACGCGATTTGCGCCATATCCGAGCTCGCGCATGTAACAGAGCCGGTGGTGCTCGAAGCCGAGATCAATCCCCTGATCGTCAAGACCGCAGGCGAGGGTGTGATCGCCGTCGACGGGCTGATCGTGTGCCGTGAATAAACCGAACTGCTCGACCCCTAGCGAGCCGGCCAGTCCCTGGAAAGCGCGGTTAAGCATTCTCACGCTGGCGCATGTGGTCGGCACCTTGCACATGGTGTCGGTCATGGCCATGGCACCGGTCATTCAGCAACAGCTCGATCTGAGCGCCACCCAGGTCGGCTTGTTGGTCACGGCGTACTACGGCGCGCAAACCATAGGCGCATTCCCGGCTGGCGGCATTGTCGATCGTCTGGGCGTCGGGCATGGAAGCGGGCCCATCGTCCCGTGGAGTTCCTAGTAGAGCCAGCTGCCCCCGGGCATTCTGCT
>CAYGAS010000055.1:0-3003 GCA_964347935.1 uncultured Nitrospiraceae bacterium
GCACCAAGAGACATAGTCTCGTCGAGTGCATAGCCTGTCATGCCAGCGCCGACGCAAGCGGCCAGCCGGTTCGAATCGATTCAGCGGGCCAGTTCTGTGAGAGTTGCCACACCTACGCCGGCGTGACAATGGATTGCTTCGAGTGTCACGCCGCGACACCGGGCAGTTCCGCATCGACAAGTGGAGGCTTGCCGTCACTGGCTGGCATGCCGGACACGGGTGCGCGATGAACGACAAGGGCGAACAAGCGAATACGGGTCGTCGGGAATTCATAGGCAAGGCCGCCGCGAGTCTCGCCGTGCTTGCCCTGGCGCCCGGCGTGAGGTTAGTGGATCTCGTGTTCGCGCGCCCCGCCGACCAGCCGGCGAGCGCTTCGGTGCGCTGGGGCATGCTGGTTGACACCGCCAAGTGCGCTCAAGGGTGTGACGCGTGCGTGCGCGCATGTGACGAGGAATTCGGCCTTCAGGCGAGCACGCGACCCGAACTCGACACACATTACATTCGTAAGCTCGATATACGAGACAGGCAGACCGGACGGACATTCTCGTTGCCAATGCTGTGCCAGCATTGCGAGCATCCGCCCTGTGTAGATGTGTGCCCGACAGGCGCTTCCTTCAGGCGCGCCGACGGTATCGTGCTGGTGGACAAGCATATCTGTATCGGCTGCCGTTACTGCATGATGGCGTGTCCGTACAAGGCGCGCTCCTTTATTCACGAGCCGCTGCGCAATCAGAAGCCCTATGCACCGCGTGGCATCGGCACCGTGGAAAGCTGCACCTTCTGTGTCCACCGCGTGGACCGGGGCGAAACGCCGGCCTGCGTCGAGGCCTGTACAGGCGCCGGGCACCACGCACTGCTGTTTGGCGACCTAAACGATCGCAATAGCGACATCGCCCGGCGTGCTGGCAGCGTGCCGAACCAAGAGGTGCGCGCCGATTTAGGGTTGAATACGGCGGTCAGGTACGAGGGGATATGAGCCTTTCACGCGCCGGTGTCACTACTCGGCTCCGGTGTTTCGCCCTTCATCGCCCACGCCGCGTCGGGTGGTCGGGCGAGAGCCGAGGCGGGGTTCGCGAAGACCCGGAGCCGAGGCCTGGACCCGGGCGCGTCGACGATTTCAGCGCGAGCAGTAAGACGTCGCCAAACGTAAAGGATAATGACGATGGAGTATCGGACGGTTGAAGGCCGCAGTGCCGGCTATTATGGATTGCTGGCGTTGCTGGCCATGCTCGTGCTCCTAGGGTTGGCGGCCGCCCATTACATGGATGTCGAGGGGCACCGGGTGACCGGCATGCACAATCAAATCGTCTGGGGCACGCCACACGTATTTGCCGTCTTCCTGATCATTGCCGCGTCTGGGGTGTTGAACGTGGCCTCCATGGCCTCGGTGTTCGGCAGGACCATGTACTATCCGCTTGCGCGGTTGTCCGGCTTATTAGCGATTACCGTGCTCATCGGCGGTCTCGCGATACTCGTGCTCGATTTGGGTCGCCCCGATCGCTTGGTGGTCGCGATGACCTACTATAATTTCAAATCCATTTTTGCCTGGAACATATTCCTTTATACCGGTTTTTTGGCGGTGGTGGCGGTGTATCTTTGGATGATGTTCGAGCGGCGAATGAACCGATACAGCACAGCCAGCGGCTACTTTGCGTTTATCTGGCGTCTTGTGCTGACGACCGGTACCGGCTCGATCTTCGGATTTCTTGTTGCCCGTCAGGCCTATGATGCGGCCATCATGGCGCCGATGTTCATCGTCATGTCGTTCGCGTTCGGCACGGCACTCTTCATGTTGGTGTTAATGGCGCTGTCTCGGGGTACGGATCTGCCGCTCGGGGAGGTGGTGTTACAGAGGTTGCGGAACCTGTTAGGCATTTTCGTCGCGACGGTGCTTTACTTTGTCGTCGTGTACAACATCACTAACCTCTATGCGACTGAACATCATGGCTGGCAGCGCTTCCTGCTGGTGGATGGGGGGGTGTACACGGTGCTGTTTTGGGTCGCGCAGGTGCTGTTCGGTGGCCTAGTACCGCTGGCGCTTTTTTTTCTGCCGGCATTCCGTGGCTCGCGTGCGTGGACCGCCATGGGCGCCGTGCTGGTCATTCTCGGTGGTCTGGCGCAGATCTATGTCATCATCATCGGTGGTCAGGCCTACCCGCAGTTGTTGTTTCCCGGCATGGAGGTGCAGAGTAAATTCTTCGATGGCGTCGTGGGCCGCTATACGCCAAGCGTTCCCGAAATCGCTTTGGGTATCGGTGGCACCGCATTCGCTTTGTTGTTGGTCCTGTTGGCGCTGAAGATTCTGCCGTTTCTGCCGGCGAGCTTGGCCGATAAGGACATTCCGGGGCTTGCGGTGTCCCTCGAACGACCTCAGCCGACCGAAGCGGCGCCCACCTGAGGTGCGCGAGCACGGTTATCGCTATGGCCCATCTGCTGATTTCCGCTGCCCATAAATCGTCCGGTAAGACCACGGTCACGCTCGGTCTGTGCGCGGCGCTGCGCGAGCGTGGTCATGTAGTGCAGCCATTCAAGAAAGGACCCGATTACATCGATCCGATGTGGCTCGGCGAGGCCACCGGCCGCGCGTGTCATAACCTTGATTTTTTTACCATGGACCGAGACGAGATTCGTGAGGTCTTTGCCCGCCACACCGGGGGTACCGATATCGCGCTCATCGAGGGCAACAAGGGTCTGTACGATGGGCTCGACCTCGATGGCAGCAACAGCAATGCCGCGCTGGCAATACTGTTATCTGCCCCCGTACTACTGGTCATCGATGCGCGAGGCATGACCCGGGGTATCGCCCCGTTGATCTTGGGTTACCAAGCGTTCGAGCCTCGTCTTCATATCGCCGGCGTCGTGCTCAATCAGCTCGGTGGCAGTCGGCATGAGGCCAAGCTGCGCTCGGTGATAGAGCATTATACCGACGTGCCGGTCTTGGGTGCGGTACATCATGATGCAGCGCTGGCGATTGTCGAGCGGCATCTCGGGCTTATCCCGAGC
>CAYGAS010000056.1:0-1837 GCA_964347935.1 uncultured Nitrospiraceae bacterium
CGCGACTGTAACCAGCCCGCGCAGGAGCGCGCTCAGCGCGCGCGGTACCATCGGCTCTGCCTGGACATTGGCTGTCATGTTGCAGAATTCCCGCTCACTGGTGTCGCCCAGCGCATGTGCTCGCGCGGCGTGTCCGGCGTTATGTTCAATAGCCGCAGCGCGCCGCTCATCACGCGGCCGAAAACGGGTGCCGCCGCTTGTCCACCAAAGTGGGCGCGCTCACTCGGCTCATCGACGGTCACCACCATCACCAAGCGTGGTTGCGAGGCCGGTGCCATACCGGCAAAGGAAGCAATGTAGCGGTCGTCGGCATAGTCGCCGGCAATCAGCTTGTGCACGGTGCCGGTTTTACCGGCGACGCGGTAGTGGCTGACGCGCGCTTCGGTACCGGTACCGCTGTCACCCACCGCGAGCTCAAGCATGTCGCGAATATGTCTGGCTGTCTCGCGCGACATCACGCGCTCACCCTGCGGCAGGCGCTCACGACGTAACATCGTCACCGGCACGATCACACCGTCGTTGGCCAGCGCCGCATACGCCCGCGCCAGCTGGAGCGCGGTGACCGAGATACCATAACCAAACGACACGTTGGCGTGATCGATGGCGACCCAACGGCTCGGCAAGTTGAGTAGGCCGGCGGATTCCGCCGGTAATTGGCTGCCGGTGCTATCGCCGAAACCCACGCGCCGAAACAAGCCCCAGATGTGCTCCTTGTCGAGGGACAGCGCAATCTTTGCCGCCCCGACATTGCTCGAGCGTTCAATCACTTGGGCAATACTCAATACCCCGTAGTTGCGCGTGTCGTGTATCGTCTTCGCGCCGACTCGCAGGCGACCCGGTGCCGTATCAATCAGGCTGTCAGCGTTAAAGCGGCCACTCTCGAGGGCAGCGGCGATAGTAAAGGGCTTCATCGTTGAACCAGGCTCGAACACATCGGTCACGGCGCGGTTGCGAAACTGGCCGCTGCGCAGATTCGTACGATTGTTGGGATTAAAGGCCGGCTGGTTAACCATGGCCAAGACCTCGCCCGTACGTGCGTCGAGCACAATAGCCGTGCCGGCACGCGCACCGTGCCCATCTATAGCCGCCTTGAGTTCTCGGTAAGCGAGGTACTGGATCCGCCGGTCGAGACTGACCACCACGTCGCGCCCCGGTATCGGCAGAGAAACGATCTCCACCGTCTCCACCACGTTGCCGTGCAAATCCTTAAGGACGCGTCGCGAGCCCGGCGTGGCCCGCAATACATGATCGTAGGCGAGCTCCAACCCTTCCTGACCTCGATCGTCGATGTCAGTGAAGCCAATCGCGTGACCGCTGACACTACCCGTGGGGTAATAGCGTCGATACTCGCGCTGCAGGTATACACCCGGAATATTCAATGCGGCCACACGCTCAGCCACCGTTGGCGTCACGTGCCGCTTCAGATACATGAACTCGCGATCTTTGTACCGACTTACGAGCTCCGAGACCTCGGTAACTTTCAAATCGAGCAATGCGCCAAGTGTGCGCCAGCGACCTCTTGCCTCGGCAAATGTCGCCGGATGGGCCCATACCGACTCGACTGGCGTGCTAATGGCTAAGGGCTCGCCGTTGCGGTCGATGATCATGCCACGATGAGCGTTGTCGGTGACGGTGCGCAGGTAGCGTGCATCGCCCTGGCGTTGCAGATAGTCAGCACTCAGGACCTGGAGGTAAATGGCACGTAGCGCCAGCAGCCCAAAGCCGGCCATCAGCGCCGTTAACACGACCCAGTACCGGAGTGCACCACGATATGCCGATCTCGACTGAGTCAACGTGACATCCCCCCGCGCAAGTCAATCACTACAATCTGATTTGA
>CAYGAS010000057.1:0-10789 GCA_964347935.1 uncultured Nitrospiraceae bacterium
GCCTACCGGCATCGAGTTCAGAAGGGAAACCCTCCCCCTATGCGGGGGAGGGCACTGAGGGGTGTTTAGTTGACGTCTACTGCGATGCGGCGAGGCTTCACCGACTCGGCCTTGGGCAAGACCAGCTCCAAGACCCCGTCTTTGTAGTGCGCCTTGACCTTCTGCTCGTCAACCTCGGTGCCGAGTCGCAGGCTGCGCACGTACTCTCCGTAATAGCGTTCTTGCCGGATCACCCGACCATTGTCCTTGTCTTGGTGCTCGCTCTTGCTTTTGCCGCTGATGCGAAGCACACCGTCCTCGACCGTGACGCTGATGTCTTCCTTCTTGACACCCGGCAGTTCCGCGCGAACGACATAGTGCTCGTCGGTCTCGCTGATATCCACTGCCGGAATCAGCGCGCTTGCGGATGCAGGCTCGAACGTACGCAGCGGCCGGAAGAAATCCGCAAAGAAATTGTCAGAATCCTCGTCGAACAGTCTCCAAGGGCTCAGCTCGGCTCTACGCGGTACTAGGTTCCTCATGACTCTCTCCTTTCATTCGTAAGATTAATCGTTGCATCTCGCTGCATGCCGCGCGCCGTTTGCGGTGCTACGCCGAGACGCACAGCTGACAGTACTCCATGCCGCCTATTTGGGGGCGCGGGGCGCGATTTCAAGGGGTGCCAACGCGAACGGCCGGACTGTCCGGCCGGCGCATCACAAGATATAGCGGGCTAGATCCTCGTTACCGGCGAGATCGGCGAGGTGCGAATCGACGTAATCACGATCGATCGTGATTTCTTCGCCGGAGCGGTCGGCCGCTTCGAACGAGACAGTCTCGAGCAGACGTTCCATCACCGTATGCAGGCGTCGTGCACCGATATTCTCCGTGCGTTCATTGACCTGCCAGGCCACCTCGGCAATACGCTTCACACCCTCTTGTGCGAAAACGAGCCGCAGGCCTTCGGTCCCCATCAACGCTGCGTACTGCTCCGTCAGCGAGGCATCGGGTTCTGTGAGAATGCGCACAAAGTCCTCCGCCGTCAGCGGGTCCAGTTCCACGCGGATCGGCAGACGCCCCTGCAGCTCTGGGATCAGATCGGATGGCTTGGCCAGGTGAAACGCGCCCGACGCAATAAACAGAATGTGATCGGTCTTCACCATTCCATATTTGGTCGACACCGTGCTGCCCTCGACTAGCGGCAGCAGGTCACGCTGTACCCCCTCGCGCGAGACGTCCGGTCCCCGTCCCTCGGAACGCCCGACGATCTTGTCGAGCTCATCGAGAAACACGATGCCGTTTTGTTCCGCGCGCGCCAGTGCGCGCGCCTTGATGTCTTCCTCGTTGATCATGCGCGCTGCTTCTTCTTCAGTCAGCAATTTCCTCGCTTCCTGTATGCTGACCTTGCGCGCGCGTGTACGCCGCCCGCCCATGTTTTGGAAAAGGCTTTGCAGCTGACTTGTCATCTCCTCCATGCCAGGCGGGGCGATAATTTCGACGCCTACGTTAGGCACGCTGAGCTCAACCTCGATTTCCTGATCGTCGATCTCACCCTCACGTAGCTTCTTTCGAAACCGCTGGCGCGCAGCGCCTTCGCTCTCCGCCTTGGTGGTCTCCGCACCCACAGCGAACCCCATATCCCGCGCCGGCGGCAACAAGATATCGAGTATACGGTCCTCGGCCGCATCCGCGGCGCGCTGGTGAACCTTGTCCATCTCCTCTATGCGCGTCATCTTCACTGAGATATCCACTAGATCGCGCGCAATCGAATCAACATCACGTCCCACATAGCCGACCTCGGTGAACTTGGTCGCCTCTACCTTGATAAAGGGCGCATTCGCGAGGCGGGCCAGGCGCCGCGCGATCTCGGTCTTACCAACGCCCGTCGGCCCGATCATAAGAATGTTCTTCGGTGTGATTTCGTTGCGTAGCTCATTATCACCGACCTGTATGCGACGCCAACGATTGCGCAGGGCAATCGCGACCGCGCGCTTGGCCGCCCGCTGGCCAACGATGTGTTTGTCCAACTCTTGAACGATCTCGCGTGGAGTCATTTCCGACATAATCATGACTGATTACCCAGCTCTTCGATGGTAACGAAGCGGTTGGTGTAAACACATATATCCGCGGCAATGGCGAGGCTTTTTTCCACAATGGCGCGCGCATCGAGATCGGTGTTTTCGAGCAGCGCCCGTGCCGCTGCCTGGGCGAAGGGGCCGCCCGAGCCGATGCCGATCACGCCCTGCTCCGGCTCGATAACGTCACCGTTACCCGAAATAATCAGCGAGGTTTCCTTGTCGGCCACGGCCAATAGCGCTTCCAGCTGACGCAAGGAGCGGTCGGTGCGCCAGTCTTTTGCCAGTTCGACGGCGGCGCGCACGAGATGACCTTGGTGTTTCTCGAGCTTACCTTCAAAACGCTCGAACAGGGTCAACGCATCGGCAGTGCCGCCGGCGAAGCCGGCGATCACCTGATCCTTGTAAAGGCGGCGCACCTTGCGTGCATTGCCTTTCATGACGGTATTGCCCATGGACACCTGGCCATCACCGCCTATGACGACCTTGGCGTCTTTGCGTACAGAGAGGACGGTTGTACCGTGAATCGCTTGCACTCGCTAACCCTTGTTCGTTCGACTCGTCAGCTCGAATCCGAGCATGCCGGAGGGAAGCACATTTTAACCAATCAAGGGTTGCGGGTTAAATGCGGCTAAACAAGCGCTAGCGGCTATTGCCCTTGGTGGAGCGCGCGCGCACAGCCCAATATGCGCGCAGGCCGAGCAACAAGCCGAGCAGCAAAGCATAGATGAACGGCTCAGAAATGTCCGATTTGACCAGCCACCAGAAGTGGATAACCCCAGCGATGGCGATGACGTACACCAACTTGTGCAGTCGTTGCCAACGCTTGGCGCCGAGACGCCTGATCATGCCGTTGGTCGAGGTCAGCGCCAGCGGAATTAACAATACGAAACTTAACACACCCACGGTGATGTACGGACGATCGAGTACATCCTCGATGATCAAGTCGAACATGAAATGCTGATCGAGCCAGATGTAGCTCACAAAATGCAGGCACGCGTAGAAAAAGGCAAACAGCCCCAGCATACGGCGAAGACGCAGCATGGCATTCCAGCCACTGATGCGGCGCAGCGGCGTAACCGCGAGCACGATGAGCAGAAATCGCAGCGTCCAGTCACCCGTATAAAGCCGGATCGCCTCGACCGGATTCGCGCCAAGATCGTCGGTAACGGCGCTGCGCACCAGCAACGCCAAAGGCACCAGGCTTGCCACGAATACGATCGGCTTGACAAGCCATCTTATCCAATTGACCCGACTGACCGATTTAAGCCGGCCGGCCGTCAGGGCGCGCAGGCTCATAGTCGTCACTGCGCTAGCAACACTCAATAGTGTTTCGTGAGATCCATGCCGGCGTAGAGCTGGCCGACCTGCTCCGCATAACCGTTCAGCATTAGGGTCGGACGCTTCGGCACGAACCATGAGTCCTCGCCGATGCGGCGCTCGGTCTTTTGGCTCCACCGCGGATGGTCCACATTGGGGTTAACGTTGGAGTAAAAACCGTACTCTTCAGGAATGCTCTGGCTCCAGGTAGTGCTCGGCTCTTTCTCGGTGAAGCGCACCTTGACGATCGATTTGATACTTTTGAAGCCGTACTTCCAGGGGACGATGAGACGCAGCGGCGCGCCGTTCTGATTGGGCAGCACCTCACCGTAAACACCCACCGCAAAAATAGTGAGTGGATGCATCGCTTCATCAATACGTAGGCCCTCACGGTAGGGCCAGTCAAGACCGCCGCCGAAAAATCCCGGCTTCTGTCCCGGCATCTGCTCGGGGTCGTAGAGCGTCTCGAAGGCGACATACTTCGCGCGCGAATTGGGCTCAAACCGCTTGATTACATCAGCGAGCGGAATCCCTACCCACGGTACCACCATCGACCAGGCTTCGACGCAGCGAAAACGGTAGATCCGTTCCTCCAGGGCGTGGGGTTTGATGAAATCGTCGACATCGTAGACACCGGGCTTGGTGCACTCGCCTTCGACGGCGATCGCCCATGGGCGCGTTTTCATTTTACCGGCATGCCTCGCCGGATCCTTCTTGTCTGTACCGAATTCATAGAAATTGTTGTACGTCGTGACGTACTCGTAGGGGGTTAGCTTTTCGTCAACACGGTAAGCCGTCTTGCGCACGTTTTCGAGCTTCTTGCCCGTCTGGGCAGCCGCTGACGCAAGCAGATCCGGAGCCAGCAGCCCTGCCGTGGTTGCTACCGCTGCAGTGCGCAAGAACCGCCGGCGCTGAAACAAGTCCTTGTCGGTGATCTCCGAGCTCTTGATATCAGAATGTTTCTTGATAAGCAGCATGGCTTAGCGCTCTTAAGTGCGGTAACCGTTTCCTGCGCATCGTGCCCCTTTGGGCGCTATGGCTGATACGACTGTAGAGACATGTGAAAGTTTCATTGCAAGCTGCGACATTGCGCACATACCAACATGCCCGGCAACGCACGTCAAGCGAAGCACGGGCGCTTGGCAGATTTCTGATCCGAGCCAAATGCTCTTCCGCAATACGACAATGCTCGCTCACGCGAATCGCAAAACAATCGCAGAAACTTAACATTTCCATTTCATCTTTGGCACGTAGTCATAATACGGGCCGGTGCTGCGCTCAGGCCGCCCGTGAAAGCGGCAGCGAAAACCCAAATGTGGTGCCCACACCGCGCTCGCTCTCGACATCGATAGACGTCCCATGCAGATCGAGAATCCGCTTGGCGATGGCCAGCCCGAGTCCGGCACCGCTGTCCGCACCCTCTTTAGCGCTCGATTTCCCGCGGTAAAACCGGTCGAACAAACGCGGGATGTCCTCGGCAGCAATGCCGCAACCGGTGTCGCTAATCCTCACGTCAATCCCGGTCCCATGCGCCGACAACGACACCCTCACCGTACCGCCGGCACCGGTGTAGCGCAGGGCGTTGTCGATCAAGTTGTCCAGCACCCGCTCGATCAATGCGATATCGGCCATCACCAATGGCAGATCTTGCGGAATGTCCCCGCCAAGATCGATCCCGGCCTCGCGCGCACCAAGCCGGAACTTTTGCAGTACATCCTGAACCAGTTCACCGAGTGCACAGGGCTCTCGATGCAAAGTGATATCCTCGGCGTCAAGCTTGGCCAGCTCGAAAAGCTCGGCGACCAACCGTGCCAGGTGCGTGCTGTGCCTTAGCGCGATCTCCAAATACTGCCGGCGCTGCTGTCGCGAGAGCTGGCTCTCCTTGAGCAGCAAGGTTTCCAGATAACCGTGCAGCGACGCGATTGGTGTTCGCAGGTCGTGCGACACATTGGCGACCAGTTCACGTCGCAGGTCATCGGTCTGCTTCAGCGCACGAAGTTGCTCCACAATGCGATTCGCCATTCGTTTGAAGGTCGCGCCCAGGCGTCCGACTTCGTCTCGACTGTCCACGTCGACATCGTGAAAAACCTCGGGCGTATCCGTGCTGTTCTCTTGAAATGCCACCATCGCCGAGGACAACCGGGTCAACCTGCGCGTAAGTAGATTGAACAAGGCGAGCCCAGCGACGAGGCCGAACAACAAGCTCGCGACCCCAGCCCAAGCGCTCAAGCGCAAGACATAGCTGCTCTCAAGCAACTGGGCCACAGATTCGAACTCCTCCCCGGCAAGCACAACATAGAGATAGCCCTGGGTGTCTTCGGCAGACACAATCGGCGCTACCGAAAAGACCTTGCGTCTGCTCGCATCGCGCGGGTCATCGCCCAAAATCGGCAGTGCCGGCGCCCCGGCGAGGAAGCGGCGCACCGGCTCCAGCGAAACCCGCTGTCGCTGTACCTTGCCCGGTGGCGCCGAGAACCCCGCGATCTTCCCCTCCTGGTCGAGAAGATAAATCTCGATCGTCGGGTTGATAACCATGTACATGTGAAAGATCTCTTGCAGCGCATCGTTATTCACGCGGCCTGCACGGATCAGATCTTTCCCCGCCACCAGATTCTCCGCCAGATTGCGGTTGAACTTCTGGCTGACCTCTTGCAAATACATGCGCGTCGAGTACATGGTCAGGGCGATGTACAGTGCCGCCATCACACCGAGAAGCAGCACCAGCACGGCCGCCAATCTGGCGTATAGTGTCCTGAACATCAGGCCGATTCCTGGGACAGTGCCTGACCCTCGAAAAACTTGTAGCCCACGCCCCAGACGGTGAGGATATAGCGCGGGCGCGCAGGGTAGCGCTCGATCTTGGCGCGCAAGCGGTTGATGTGCGAGTTCACCGTGTGCTCGTATCCTTGATGACTATAGCCCCACACCAGATCGAGCAACTGCGCGCGTGTATACACGCGCCCAGGATGGCGGGCGAAATGCAACAGTAGATCGAACTCCTTGGCGGTAAGCTCGACCGGTTTGTCGTCGACCGTTACTCTGCGCTTGTCCGGGTCGATGAGCAAAGGCCCTGTGCGAATGATCCCCGTCGATGGTTCGTCCGCAGGCTTGGGTGCAAGCGCTTGCATGCGCCGAAAAAGTGCCTTCACACGCGCGATCAGCTCGCGAATGCTAAAGGGCTTTGTAAGATAGTCATCGGCGCCAATCTCCAAGCCCACGACACGGTCGATTTCGGTCGACCGTGCCGTCAGCATTAGGATGGGTGTGTAGTTCGGCGCCGCGCGCAGCTGCCGGCAGATTTCCAGACCATCCACGCCGGGAAGCATAAGATCGAGAATCACCAAGTCATAGGATTGGCCCAACGCCTTGCGCAGGCCCTGCTCACCATCGTGGGCGACATCGACCGCGTAGCCCTCGTCGGCAAGATGCAAGGACAGCAGATTAGCGATATCGAGGTTATCCTCGACAACCAGAATCCTGCGAGACACGTGTACCTGTGCGTGCTAGTGTGATTGCGAACGCAGCAATGAATGTGTTAGTGAAGCACGAGAATATCACGAAACTATCACATGCCCGCCGCCGAACTCGGCACACGCCATACTGTCTCCTAGCCATGGAGACCCTGATCGGAGAAATGGCGATGACTCGAAGCGGGTGGTACCTGCTCTGCGCTTTGATAGTTACAGGGGCCGGCCTGCCGCTCGCCCACGGCGCGAGCGTGAAGTGCATGGCGTCCAGCGGCAAGCAATCGGTAGCGTTGGTTGAGCTCTACACCTCCGAGGGCTGCAGCAGCTGCCCCCCCGCGGATAAGTGGCTGAGCGAGTTGCCGGCGGCCGGGCTCGGTGCCGAGCGCGTCGTGCCGATCGCACTGCACGTCGACTACTGGAACTATCTCGGTTGGCGCGACCCTTTTTCGCAGCCGCAGTTCAGCCAGCGGCAACGGCAGATGGGTGTGATCAATGGCCTACCGACCATCTACACGCCGCAGGTGCTGCTAAACGGGCGTGACCTGCGCAGCTGGCACCGCTGGTCGCACGTGATGCAGGAAGTCGATCGCGTGAATGCCGCCCCGGCGCGTGCCGAAATCAAACTGGCACTCCGCCATCCCGCCGCCGAGCGTTTGCAGATAGACGCATCGGTCAAGATCCTCGATGCGGCGAGCAAGGCTCATGCGCAGCTTTTTCTGGTGGTTTATGAAAACGGACTGCGCCGTCAGGTCACGGCAGGCGAAAACACGGGGCGCACCTTGCATCATAGTTTCGTTGCCCGCGCTTTCATCGGCCCGCTGCCGGTCGAGCAAGCAGGGGTCACGCGCAGCGTTGACCTCGCGGCGGAGTGGAAACGCCAGGATCTCGGCGTTGTCGCCTTCGTGCAGGACCCGCGCAACGCCGATGTGCTGCAGGCGCTGGCCTTGCCGCTTTGCCGCGCGGCGTGATCTGGCGCCCCTAGCCGGCAGCGCGCTGCAACGCCGCGATGCGCTCCTCGAGCGGCGGGTGCGACATGAACAGGCGTTTTAGCCCGCTGCCGATGCCGCCGGAAATGCCAAAGGCCGCCATCTGATCCGGCAGGTGCGGCTGACCAACGCCGACACGTAAACGATCGAGTGCGGCGATCATCTCGCCCCTACCGGCGAGCTCGGCGCCGCCGGCGTCGGCACGAAACTCGCGGCGGCGACTGAACCACATCACGATCATGCTAGCGAGTATGCCGAGCACGACTTGGGCGACGATCACCGTGATCCAGAACCCCGGGCCGTGGCCGCGCTCGGTCTTGAATATGGCGCGGTCGACAACGTGGCCGATGACCCGGGAAAGAAAGATGACAAAGGTGTTGACGACGCCTTGAATCAGGGCAAGCGTCACCATGTCACCATTAGCGACGTGGGTGATTTCGTGGCCCAACACGGCCTCCACCTCGTCGCGGTTCATGGATTGCAGCAATCCGGTGCTCACGGCGACCAGGGCTGCATTGCGGCGTGCGCCGGTGGCAAAGGCGTTCATATCGGGCGCCTCGTAGATCGCTACCTCAGGCATGTCGATACCTGCGCGCTGGGCCTGCCGCCGCACCGTTTCCACCAACCAGCGCTCCGCCTCGTTACGCGGTTGCTCGATGACGCGCGCGCCGGTCAACCGCTTGGCCGTCCACTTGGAAATGGCCAACGAGATAAGGGAGCCGCCAAAGCCGAAAACAGCAGCGAAAATCAGCAAGGCAGTGTAGTCAAGGTCTACCCCCTGCTGATACAGATAGTTCTCCAGACCCAGCACTCGCAGAGTGATGCTGAGCACCAGCAATATGGCGATATTCGTCGCAACAAATAACAGTATGCGTTTCATGGTTTCACCCGGTCCCCTTTTTGGCCTCCTGGCTCGGTGGAATTAGCCCTATAGATGCGGATTCGCCCACCAAGTTCAAGCGCCCGGACGGCGGTCGCGACAAGGCTGGGACGGTGCGGACCGGCACCGACCGCGGGCGCCCGCCCCTTCCAAGCCAGTCGACGGGCTGAGGGCTGGCGCCGATGAGAGCTCATCCGGTTGGAGCCGATAAAGATGCTATCATATTCAACAATGGCGCTGTGACGCCCGTCTCGCGCGGATCGGTGCGAGACAGCTCCGCCACGAATCGGACTGGGAGGCTCGGTTACACCCGCATGGCCCTAGGCGCCAAGAAAGTCGCCGACGCGCAGCTCAAGGAAGCGCTGATCTCGATGACCACGCTTGCGTACATCGAGGAGCATGCGCTGCTGACCGAAGCGCAGCTCGACGATGCCAAGCAGAGCCTGCAGGCACTGTTCCTGCGCACGAGCGGCGAGGAGACCATGCTGCGCAAGCTCATCGCCATTCTCAAGACCACTCGTTCGATCAACAAGGCGTTCAGCGATATCTCCAAGATCCTGAACGGCGTTTCGCGCGGCGCCTCCACCGTCGACAGCAAGCTCACCGGGCTACGACAGGAGCTCGAGCGCCTGAAGATTACCGCAGAGGAAAATCAGGCTTTTATAGGCCCGTTCCTGTCTTTCTCTGCAGATTTCATCCAGCGCGTGACGGAACTGCACGGCGCCATGCAAAAGTACATCACCGCCAAGGAAAACGAGGCCAGCAGCACCAATATGCATCGCATCGCGCAAGAGGCCAGAAAACGGTTGAAGGAGCGGCTATCGGGAAGCCTCGGTGCCCGGGCTCGCAGCGAGCTGGAGGCAAAGATCAAGCAGGAGGTTTTTCAGACCTTTGACTACGGCGAAGCCGAACGAAACCTGAAAGACGCCAAACACAGATCTCGTCAGACCGAAGCCGATATCAATGCGCTGCTCGCCGAGCTCAAAGCGATGTGTCAGATGGCTATGAATCCGGACATGCGTGAGCGGGCAAGCAGTGCGGGGGCGCCGGCTGATGCACTGCTTCCGGACGTATTTGTGCTCGCCCGCAGCGGTTTGAAGAAACACCCGCGATTACAGGGCATCAAGGAAAACATGCTCGATCTGTTCAGGCTCTACCAGCACTCCTATGGCATGCTGCGCTTGGACTTTGAAAACCTGAATCGCGCGATCGGCCCCATGATAACGAATTCGGACGCCTATTTTAAATCCAAGGAAGAGGATGAAGACATCCGCGTGAAGCGCGAGAAACTGCAAAAGATAGAGGCACTGATCCCCTTCGTTGAACGTACGGCCGAGGCCCTCCTCGAAAAAGACGTGCGCAGTTATCCCAAGTTTTCCAAGCGCTTCTCGGAGATCATCTCCGAGAAGAAAACGTCCTGGGAGTTCATCGCCGCGGACCTGCTACGCACCAAGGTCATGGCTGAGGCCGAACTAAGCGCGCGCATGTAGCGCCTACGGCCTGACAGCGTCCGATGGGCACAGCTGCTGCTGTTCGTACTTCTTCAGTAGCACACCTTCGTCACCACAGCAGGAAGCGGCACACTTTTTGACCGCGTGCAGCGCTTGCGGATCCTGTGCGAGGTAGCGCGCCACTGGCAAATTCTCGCGCGCACAGTCGCAACCCTTTTCGTCATAGACATACACGTTGCGCAGCCCGGCCGTCCTGGCTGCGTCGTGCGCACGCCACAGGATCCCCTCGGGTGTGGCCGGCAGGTGGCTCAGACGGTAGGCGGGGAAAAAGCGCGTCAAATGCCAAGGGCTATCGCTGCCCAGATGATCGCGGATCCAGACGGCGATCGCACGCAACATGTCCGGATCGTCATTGCGGCCAGGAATTACGTTGGTACGCGTTTCTACATGGATCCCCAGACGCTGCGCCGCCTCGATGGAAGCCAGCACCGCCTGCACGGTCGCGGCGCGGCAAATTTCGCGATAAAAATCGTCGCTTAGACTCTTGATGTCGGAGCACAACACGTCCACATGCGGCGCCATGGTCGCGAGCGCCTCATCCGTTACAAAGCTGTTGGAGATGTAAACCGTA
>CAYGAS010000058.1:0-17677 GCA_964347935.1 uncultured Nitrospiraceae bacterium
CCGCCCGGTGTACTGTGTAACCCGCTGTGGGTTCCAGTCACAGGCTTCATATTGTGCACAGGGTTTCTGTTGCTACAGATCCTCCGCTAGCCCGAGCGTGGCTGCTTGAATGCAGTCAACGCACTGCCCTTCACGGCCTCGGCACGCGGCTAACCGCTCATTTCGACATGCCAAAAACCTTGCCTGATGCGCGAGCCGCTGAGTGCAAGCACTTGTGTCATGCACGTCCGAGACCACGGCCGTCAGTCGCCAGGCTCCACACACGCGAAACGACAAACGTCACCGTTGCAGCGACAAGCAGTAATGCCAATGCAGCAGAAACACTGTCGAGCCACTGAGGCGCTACCAACAAAATCAACCCAAGCTCGAGCATCATCACGCCGGACAACAACTTAAGTAGCCGTCCCTCACTTTCCCGTAGCTTGCGCGACCCCATGGTAAGCGCGAAGACGGTGACAATGAGCAGTAACGGTACTACGTAAACGATATTGTAAAGCAGCAGATACAGATAATAGGCAGGCGCTGACAGTTCGCTCAGGGTGAGGATCCGGGTAAAGACCATGGGGAAACCCGCCGTACACAGCAACTCGTAGCTGTTCGCGGCGATCGCCAGCGCCATGGTACCCACCAGCAGCGTCGGCAGGCGCTCGGCGTTGAGCAACGCGCGCGTTCGCTGATAGAGCCCGGGCTTGGCGCTGTCGGGAATTGACAAGGTCACGCCACGCTTGAACAGGAAATAATCCTTGATGTTTAGGCTGCCCAGGCCCACGGCGAGCAGTCCAGCGGCGACAGTGACCCACCAAAGCTCACCGATAACCATGAACAGGCTCAACCAGGCTGCCATGAACAAGAAATAGACGAGTCCGGAAACCGACACGAACGTGATGCCGATAGTGAGCATGCGTGCGCGACTGCGCGCGTGCACCAGCAGGCTCAACAGAAACAGCAGTACGAAAAAAGCGCAGGGGTTGAAAGAGTCGAGCCCTGCCAGTATCACCGTCAGGACCGGCAAGGATAGCGATTGCGGGCCGATCTCACCGAGCCAGGGAACTCGAAGCGGCGGTGGCCCCACCGCCGGCGCAGCTTCGCGCCCAGGCAGAGGCTCTTGGCGGGCCAGTTGGTAACACTGCTGCAGCAGCTGTTCGATATCGCGGCCGGTGGTAGCCGCCTCGTCATAGCCGACCAGCATTCGGCCACAGGCGAGAAAGGCGGGTACGCTACGCGCTTGCTGACCGAGGACGGCGGCCATGGCCACATAGCGCTCAACATTTCCGCGCTGCTCGCTAAGCTCATGTGCATGCACCTCGAGCCAGACATATTTTTTTTCCAGCGACGTCACAAACGGGCGCGCCCGAATGCAGTGCGGGCACTTTTTCGACCAAAAGAAGTACAGGTGCACGCGGATGGCACCATCTGCGTCGGTGGTGACCCACGCCGGTTCGCTGCGATTCATTGCCCCATGCCCGGGCATAACCAGCAGCATGGACATGACGAGCACCGCCAGCTTGGTGAAGACGTGGGGCCTCAGACGCAAACAAGAGTGCCGGCCTGCCGATGACCGAGACGGCTCATCGACCTTGTTACATGCGGGCCGGATGACCGGGTGAGAGGGGTTGGCCAGGTTTAGGGGCGCTTCCTTTGCTCGCGTTTCTGCTCGCGGACAATCAAACTGCTGACATCGCCGACGAGCTCTCGCATCAATTCGATTAAATCATCAACGGCCAGGATACCGACGAGGGCGCCCCGCTTGTCGACGACAGGAACCCGACGTACTCCCTTGGCTTGCATCAGCTTGACCGTTTCGAGCACGGCATCGTCCTCGCTTGCCGTCGTGAGATCGAAACTCATGACGTCGCCGATAGTGACCGCGTCCAGATCCACGTCCTTGGCAATCACTTCAAGCACGATGTCCCTGTCTGTGATAATGCCTACAGGAATGCGCTGACCGTCGCGTTCCTCGACGACAACCAGGTCACCGACGTGCTGACTGCGCATAAGCTGCGATGCTTGCCGAACCGAGCTCGTCTTGTCGACGATGACTACATCGCGATTACAGAATTCACCGACTAGCATTCATCAGTCCTCAGGTCCCGCGCCGAGACCCGCATTAATGCGACATCAGCACGGGTATGGTCATGTGACCGAGGATATGGCGCGTTGCGCCGCCCAATACTAGCTCGCGCAGGCGCGAATGCCCGTACGCGCCCATCACCAGGAGATCGATACTCTTGTCTGCAGCGCGGGACAACAGCATGTCACCGACGGCGATGTCATGCGCTTCGACATGATCAGCCTCCGCCCTGACGCCATGCCTGGCAAGATGCAGGCAGATATCAGCCGCGGGTATGTCGCCCTCGCCCGCTGCACCGCCTGGGGGATTAACCGCCATCACCGTCACCGACTTCGCGCGCTCCAGCAAGGGTAGCGCGTCGTGGACTGCCCTTATGGCTTCGCGGCTGGCATTCCATGCCACCAACACCCTTTCGCCGATCGTCTTGCCCGCACCGATGTAGGGAATAACGAGAACCGGACGTCCCGCCTCGAACACGACTCTTTCCGTCAGCCCTCCGACCGACATGGGGTCTGACTTGTCATCCTGACCCGTTAGCACCACATCGACATAGCGAGCATTCACGCTTAACGCGTGTGCGAAATCGTCCTCGACACAACGCCACTCCCTAGCGATACCGGCCTTGTCGGCGGCTGCGCCAAACACCTTTTCCGCCTTGTCGGCCTGGGCGCGCATGTTCTGGCGCTGCTTCTCGATGACTTCCAACGGAATCTGCGCCTCCGCGTAGCCGGGTACGTTGATGAGGGGCAACACGTAGAGCCCCGTCAAATGGGCTTGGTGGGCTTGGGCTAGACGAATAGCCGCGTCCAGTCGTGCCGGATAGGCCTTCGTGTTGTCGACATGGACGAGCAGATCCTTGAATACCATCGGTTGGCCCTCGGTTTCTTTTATTGTTAGAAGCATAAGGCCGCGCGGCCCCAACTTCCTTGACCGAGATCAACGATCAAACAGGTGCGTCGCTAGTTCGCTACTCGCTTTCGAACAGGTTTTTGAGGTGATCGGAGCAACCGGGCTCGCGCAACTTGCGTAGCGCCTTTGCCTCGATCTGGCGAATCCGCTCGCGGCTGACGTTGAACTCCCTACCCACTTCCTCGAGCGTGTAGTCCGTGTCCATGCCGATACCAAAACGCATAGCCAATACCTTGGCCTCACGCGGCGTCAAGGTTTCAAGCAGCGCGCGTGCGCTTGCTTTGAGAGACTCGTTGGCAGTCCAGTCGGGCGGCGATTGCACATTTTTGTCTTCGATGAAATCGCCCAGGCGCGCATCCTCGTCATCGCCAATCGGCATGTCCATCGACACCGGATGCCTGCCCATCGTCTGCATCTCGCGAACCGCGTCCTCTGAGAGCTTCATACGAGCCCCCAACTCTTCCGTCGCCGCTTCGTGCCCCGTCTGCTGCCTAATTTCTTGCGACATACGCGTCAGCTTGCTCAGACGCTCGATCATGTGGACCGGGATACGGATAACCCGGGCTTGGTCGGCAATGGCGCGCGTAACGGCCTGACGAATCCACCAGTGGGCATAAGTAGAGAACTTGTAGCCACGCCGGTACTCGAACTTGTCAACGGCCTTCATTAAGCCGATGTTGCCTTCCTGAATGAGATCAAGAAACGGAAGGCCCCGATTTCGATACTTCTTGGCCACAGAGATAACCAGGCGCAGGTTCGCTTCGATCATTTCCTTCTTGGCGCGCCGTGCCCGGGCGTCGCCAAGCGACATGCGACGGCCGATATCCTTTAGCGCAGCTATGCTCACACCGGTGCGTGCTTCCAGTTCACCCAAGCGCGCCTGCAGGGCCCGGATCGTGTCGGCATTTGTTTTCAGTACCGTCCGATCGCCCAGCCGACGTCGAAGCAAATTGCCTACTAGCCTCGTATTGCTCTCCCGACCGACGAAAGCTTGCAGGAACAACTTACGCGGCACGCGTGCCTTGCCGACGCAAAGCGTCGCTATGCGTCGCTCAACACCTCGTATCTCCCGCAGCGTCTCGCGCACCTGCACACTGAGCTCTTCGATGACTTTGGGCGTAAACCGCACCTCCAGTAGCGCCTGTGCGAGCTTCTGCTGCGTGCGCATCGTCTTGACACTGTCCGAGCCCTCGCGCTCGAGCGCACGCGTCCAGCGGCGATGGAGCTTTCGGATAGCGGCAAACCGCGCACTCGCCTCCTGCGGGTCTAGCGTCGCCGCTGCGTCGTCCTCGTCGGAAGTCGTCTTCTCTCGGGTCAGCGGCGTAGGCGGGGTTGTTACCACCTCGACCTCTTGCCCGCCGGCAAAGTCTACGACCATGTCGGTCCAAGGCATGTCACCGGCATCGATACGGTCAACGAGGGCCAATATGCGCTCGTAGGTAAGCGGACAGGCAGCAAGTGCTTCCATCGTTTGGCCGACACCGGCCTCGATGCGTTTTGCTATCGCAACCTCTTCCTCGCGTGTGAGCAGGTCGACAGTCGCCATCTCGCGCATGTAGGTACGCAGCGTATCGACGCCGCGAGGGCGTTCTGGTTGCGGAACTCCGGTGGCAGCCGCCTCGCCTTCGCCGCCGCGCCCGGCGTCTAGCGCCTCGAAACGCTGCAACACCACATCTGCGTCGGGCAGCTGTTCGAGCACCTGCAGACCCATGTTATGGATCAGGTCGACGACCGTATCGATATCCTCGGGACCACGCCCGTAGCCCGACGTCTGATCGCCAATATCGCCGTAAGTCAGGAAGCCTCGCTTACGGCCCTTCACGATCAAATCCTTCAATTCAACTTCTTTCTTTTCCGACTGCATGGGTATATTCAATCTCGTAATTTCACTGGCAATTGGATCTCTGGCCTCGCGTTCTGGCGTCGGGGCCCCTTTATATCAGGTCTTGCAGGCGATTCGGGGAAAACGCAAGCAGCAACCACGGCCCGTCCCCCGCATGTCCAACAAAGGGGGGACCTGAGCAGGCATTTGACGGGCCTTCATCGATTCCCTGTACATCTACTGCTAGTGCGGCCGGTCGCCCGGCCGGCGTCGTCCAAGCCCCATTTAGGGGGTGGGGGTGGGTGCCCCGCTTATCAAGCCCGACGACGCCCAAAAAGTCGCCCTTGAGCCCGGTTGGACCCCACTGACAGGCAAAAGTTCGGCTGAAATCGCCGTCCACACCCGCCTCAGTAAAGCGGCACCGTGCCCGCCATGACATCTCGCCAAAGCGTGGCGAGGCGCTGCAATTGGGCATCCACCACTCGCTCGACGTCGGGCCTCAACGCCGCCGCCTGCGGGCCGCCTGCCAGGCACAGGTCGACATCGACGATCTGCGGCTGGTTGACCGGTTGACCAATTCGACTCACGAGGACGCAACGGGCCTCAGTGACGGGGTCCAGCGATTCGACCAGTGCTTCGGCCATCGACCGGGCGGCCAGGTTGTACAACTTGCCGACGTGGGTGACCGGATTCTTGCCGGCGACCGCCTCCAAGGTCATCGGCCGGTACGGCGTGATCAGGCCGTTGGCGCGGTTGCCCCGCCCCGCCTGACCGTCGTCGCCGGCCTCCGCCGAGGTGCCCGTCACGGTGAGATAGAGGCTACCCGTATCCGGCTCGTCGGCCGTGTTGACTGCGACCGCGATTTCTCCGTCCCAGAAGGTCACCGCCGCTTCGCGCGCGAGTTGCTGCAGCACGCGCTTGGCCTCCAGATAGTCATCGAGATCTTGCAGGTAGCGTCCGATCAAGGCGCAGGCGATTGTGAGATCGAGGTGATCGGCCACCCTTATCGCCATGACCTTGACATCCTGCCCGAGCGCCGGATAGCGCGCCTTCGTCGAGGTCGCGTTGATGTGCCGTTCAACGGCCATCACCGTCTTCTCAAGCGCGCTTGCCGGCGCGTAGCCAACGCCGCACGAGGTATCGTTGGCCAACCACAAGCCCGTACGTCTTTGCCGCTGATAGAGCTCGACGAGCTCGGCTGATCCTGGCCGTACCAGGCAGTGAACCTTGATATGCGCCTGCGGGTCGAGGGCATGAAAATTTTCGCGAAACCAGTTTCGCGCGGTTTCAACGGTCACGTCCTCGACCGGCACCTCTATCCCCGCCGCACTGCGCGTTGCCCGGCCGGCAAGAAAGAGCTCCATGGGCGCAATGATCTCACCACCGCCAAAGCGCGGGCGCGACGCACCGCCCCACAGCAACACCTTATCCACGTTATGGTGCAGAATGAAGTCGAATTTATCTATGTAGAAGCGACTCAGCGCAACGCTGAGTTCCTCGGCGAGTGCATCGCATATTGTATCGGGATGTCCGAGACCTTTACGCTCAACGACCTCTACTTCACGCTCGGGCAGCGCTGACGTCTCCCGGCCGCTAACAACTAGCTTCATAGCCATCGACTAACCCGAAGACCAGTTATAGGCCTGCACCACGTCATGTTTGTCGAAGCGGATCTCAAGCACACTGAACCTCGCATCGCGCAACCCGGGTGCCGTACCGGTGCCGAAGTAATAAAGCCAGCGCGTAAATCGCTCTCTGTCTTCGTTCACCACCACACCGGTAGCCACGGGTTCGCCCAACAGTGAACGCACATCCGCTTGTGTGGTGACCCCGGGCTGCACGGCTGCATCGAATCGGGCTGGATCAAACTCCTTGCCGATCTTGACCGTTGTTACGCACGCACTCAGAACTATGCACGAGACCAACCACAGAGCCTTAACGACGTTCATGTCCGGTCCCCCACTGTGTAGGCAAGCGCCGCGACGCTCGCCCGCTATAGCTCTCGCTGTCTGTGCCCGTGGTCAACCCGAAACCCATGGCAGGCCATGGCGACACCAACATAGCGCGCGCCGCATCGAGCTGTGTTGACCTATATCAAAAACCACGATGACGGCGGCGGTCGAGTGGAGGCGAGCTGGCGAAACTGTGAAATAATGACGCGTATGGCAGGAGATCCCGAAGCGCGGGTTGATACCGCTACCCTGATAAGTTCGCTTCAGAATCCGCGCTGTTATGATCACGCGGTGCCAGAAGTAAGCGTCATCGAGACGCATATCTCCTGGGTGTTACTCACGGGCAACTATGCCTACAAGATAAAGAAACCGGTCAATCTAGGATTCCTCGACTTTTCAACGCTGGAAAAACGCCATTTTTACTGCCAGCAGGAGCTTCGCCTTAACCGGCGCCTTGCGCCGCGCCTGTATCTGGACGTCGTCGCTATCACCGGCAGCACCGAGCGCCCGTGTATCCGCGGCCCCGGCCCAGCCATCGAATACGCGGTTAAGATGCTTCAATTCCCGCAGCAGGCGCAGCTCGATCGCGTGCTCGCACGCGGGGAGCTGTCCCCGCAGCATATCGACGCGCTTGCACATACGGTAGCGGCCTTTCACGCAGGCGTCGCTGTCGCTGAAGCTGACGACGAATACGGTGATCCACAACACGTTCAGGCGATCGTCCTGGAAAATTTCGATCGGGTCCTGTCGGGGTTGCGGGACGAGGAAGCCGTGGAACGCTTAGGCGGGCTGCAGCGCTGGGCACAGCAGGAGTACGAGCGCTGTCGCCGGATATTGGCCACGCGCAAACAACAGGGCTACGTGCGCGAATGCCATGGCGACATGCATCTGCGCAACATGGCCTTGCTCGATGGCGAAATACTTATCTTTGACTGCATCGAGTTCAGCGAGACCTTGCGCTGGATCGATGTTATCAGCGAGATCGCTTTCGTCATGATGGATCTCGATGACCGCCGGTGTCCGCAGCTCGGGCGCCGGTTTCTGAACGCCTACCTGGAACACACCGGTGACTATGGAAGCCTCGAGGTGCTGCGCTATTACCTGATGTACCGTGCCATGGTGCGCGCCATGGTCGACCGTATTCGCGTACAACAGTCCGGGATTGACGACGCCGAGAAACGCCACGTGCTGGACGAGTATCGCAGTTACCTGACGCTTGCCGAGCAATACACCCAAACGAACCACCCTGCTCTTATTATTACGCATGGTTTGTCGGGCTCCGGGAAAACCACGGTTGCCCAGGCAGTGCTCGAGCACTACCCCGCCATTCGCATTCGCTCGGATGTGGAACGCAAGCGCCTTTTCGGGCTCACAGCAGCTGCACGCACACGCTCGGGCATCGACCAGGGTCTGTATACGGCACAAGCGACTGAACGCACGTATGACCGTTTACACGAGCTCGCCCGCCTCATATTGAAAGCGGGTTACAGCGTGATCGTCGACGCCACCTTTCTCAAGCAAGCTCCACGTCGAGCGTTCCGCGATCTGGCCGAAGAGCTTGAGGTGCCGTTTCTGATTCTTGACTGTGAAGCACCGGATCAGATTCTAAGAGAACGTGTAGCCCGGCGCGCTCAGACCGATGCCTCCGAGGCCGATCGGGTAGTCCTGGAGCACCAACTTGCTAGCCGCGAGCCGCTGAACGAGCTGGAGCAAACGCTCGCCTTGGTCGTCGATACAACCCAAGCGCCGATGGGCCGCGACATTGCCGGCACCTTGCATGCCCGGCTCAACAAAACGCTGCGGACCGTGGGATGAACGGCGATGCGGCTCCGCCTCAAGCCAGGATGCGTGACAACTCGTCACGCTCGTAGCGTGGGAAGGGTACACCGTCGCTACGCTCCACACCGGCACCCGGTTTCGCGCGCGCAATAATCGCTGCCGTGTAGCCTTCGTCGCGCATGGCGGCCAATGCATGCGCGGCGAGTACGGGCGGAAAGGCCGCGAGCAGCGTCCCCGAGGCCAGCACGCCCCAGGGATCGGCATCTAATGCGCGACAGAGCGCCATTCCCGGCTCGAACCACAATGCCGACTCGGCGTCTAATTGCAGCGCCACACCTGAGGCCTTGGCCAGCTCGTACAACCCCGCGGACAGGCCGCCTTCGGTGGGATCGTGCAATGCCGTCGCGCCCAATGCGGTCGCGCGCAGGGCCGCTTCGACCACAGAGATGCCGGGGTCGCTCAAGGCGGCGCGCGCCCGTGTGAGCGTCGCGGACGGAACCGTTTGCAGTCGCGACGTCGCCTCACGCGCCAGTACTGCGGTCCCCTCAATCGGCGCCGCCCCAACTTGCAGAATCAGATCGCCCGCTTTCACGCCGCCCGTGCGTATGAACTGGCCGTCCTCGCGCAAACCGAGCATCTGGCCGATGACCACCGGTTGCGTCACGGCAGGGGTGATCTCGGTGTGGCCGCCGACGAGGACGGCACCAATGCGCTCTAGCGTCGCATAGAGGCCCCGGAAAAGTGCACGCACCTCTTCCTCGGTCGTGCCGACCGGCAACAGCACGGCGGCGAGGAACCAGCGTGGGCGCGCGCCCATGACGGCGACGTCATTGGCGTTGACGACGACGGAATGGGCACCGACGTCATAGCCGGTCAGCGTAATCGGATCGGTCGCGGCAATCAGCGCACCTGCGGCGATGTCGATGGCGGCGGCGTCTTCGCCAACGGCCGGCGGCAAAAGCAGCTCGGGGGCCGGCGACGGTGCCAGGGCCAGCAGCTCCCGCAGCAAAGCGGCCGGCAGCTTGCCAGGAGGCAGGATGCGCTCGGTCATCTGCAGATCCTATCTCAAAAAGTCCGACAGCTTGTGACGCTCTTAAACAAACGCAGAGCTCGCCGGGACGCCAAGGACGCGGAGAAGGCTGACTTATTATGTTTTATTTGCGACTATCCTCTGAGTCCTCTGCGCCATTGCGTTCTTCGCGTTCCTTCCGGAGCGTTGAGGCTTGCTGCCCAATTTTCGATTTCGAGACAGGACGCTCGGGGTCGTTGCGGTCTTGCGCGCCCTCGGCGAGCGATTCATAGTGACGCCGAAACAAGCGCTCCAGCTCGTCGATGATCTCGACCGCCCCCCGGCCACCCAGGATGTGTTGCGTCATGAGCATCGAGGTTTCATCTAGCAGCGTGCGCCGCTGAAGCATGGGGTAGCTTGCGGTCAGGCGCTTGATGGCCTGGACGACGCTTTCCTGTGTCGGGCGCGGGATGTCTTCGGGTGAGGGCAGATCATCCCTTGGCAGGCTCTCTTCTGTTGAGCCATGCCGCTCGAGCAAAAACTCGGCGTAATCAATGAGCTGTTTAACCCGTTCCTGCGGCAGGCGACGCAGCAAGGCAAGAAGTTGCTCTTCCGAATCCGCGGCCATGACTCAACTCGTCTTTTCGATGTATTTCATCACGAAATCCTGCGGACTGATAGACGAGCCGCGCATGTCCGGTATCAATCCAGACACACAGAGGGGCTGCACCCGCAGCCCCCTTTGCACGAGATACGTCGATCTGAGTATCAGAACTTCCTACCGTAGGCCACCGCCAATTCAAGCTGGTCCATACAGAGCTCGATCTGCTGGCCGCCCGGTGCATTGATGGGATCCGCCGGACCGTCGATACACGTTTCCGGAGCGAACATGCCGGCGAAGCTGAGCTCACTCTTCTCGCTGAGCTTGCGCGTGAAGCCGAAGGTGATGTGCTGCTCCACCACGCCGGGGGCGAGAATGTTGAAAAGGGCGTCTTGGTCCTCATCGATCGGCTGATCGCCGAAGCTATAACCGACGCGCCAGGTCCATTTGTCGCTGGTGCTCCATTCATAGCCGATCTTGTAAACCGTCATATCATCCCAGCCGAAACCGACGCCGTCGTCACCGCCCAGACAGGTCGAATTCCCTACACCACCCACGAGCGCGCAGCCGCCGCTAAACAGCGTTGACAGCGATGGATTATTAACCGAAGGCACATCGGAGTAGTTGATTCGCTGGACATCGAACACCAGCTTCGACTTCGGCGTGACATCCCAGGCGAGACCCAGATTCCACTGCGAGGGAATGTTGAAACTACCCTGCTCGGCAAACAGGCCGGCGTAGTCATCGAACTCGTCCATGAATACCTCGCTGTGGTACGAGGCCCCGAGCGTAATGTTCTTGGCGACCTTACCCTGCCAACCGACCGCCAAGCCGTAGCCGATCGAGGTGTCGTCCCCGTTGTTGGTGAGATTTGCCGGATCGTTGGAAATGCCTGCGAAGCTTCGGATCCCCTTGGCCTTGAAGCTCTGGTACGCAAGGATCGCGCTCACGCCCCAAGCACCGTTATCGGAATATTTGCGAGCATACGTGGGCATGATAAACAGCTGTGCTAGGTCAACGCCTGCATCACCCGCGCCAAAAACACCCGCCCCGGTAAATGTGTCCTTGGCCTTCCAGGTCGTATTCATGCCGCCGCGACCAAAAACGCTCAAACCGAAAGAGCTTTTGTCATCTAGCATCTTGTTCCAGCCGAATTGTGGAATAATAAAGTTTTCCATCTCACTCTCGACGGTGTCACCGGATCCGCCAGAACCGGGAAACGCGCCGAAGGCGGGCGGAGCATTGAAGCCGGTCGCGGTGTACTCACGCCTCGGACTGAACCATGAGGCGCCCACATCCCACCGGTTTCCGTGCCAGACCATGCCCGCCGGGTTGGTCCCCGCGGCGAGGGTGTCCTGCGAGTAAGCCGTAGCGGCGCCGACGAGGCCCTTCTCCTTGACACTGACACCATGTGAAAAATAGCCGTTGGTTGCCCACGCCAGCGACGGCAGCGTCGCGGCCAGGCCCACCACAAACGCCAAAATCGAACCACGCTTTGTAATCGACATGCTCGATCCTCCCCCCTGATGACACGGTCCACTGACCGAAGTGGTACTACGACACCGCAATTCCCAAGTTTCCTTGATCTGCGTCAAGTCTGTCGCGGTCTCGCTGTAGGTATGAGAGCTATCTCTTTCGGTATAGTCACGGGAAGGCCGGCGAGGTCCCTGGCATGACAAAGCCGGTCCCAAGCAACCCTCGTTCAGGCGCCACCGGGCACCGGTTGTCACCACCGGGCATAAATAGAGCTCAGGCTGGGGACGAAACGCGTGGCGTGTGCGCCTGCAACCGCGTTAACGCTGCACCTGTAGCGATGGCACCACGCGCGGTCTCAGCCGCCACCGACAGCGATGGCGCGCGCTTCAGGTGAAACAGGCAAAGCGCGGCGCCGTAGACGAGGCTGTCATAGGCGGGTCCGGCCTCGCCGCGTAAGGCCGCCAGACCGGCTTCAGCCGCAGCCTCGGCCAGTGCTCCGGCATCTATCGCGGCGGCGATCTCGTCGGCCTGTTCCGTGCTCTGTTGCAGACGCTGGGGAATCGGCACCGCACGTGTCGGCTGACTAATGCTCAGGTCGCCCGGGCTAATCGACATCGATTGCAACTCACCGTCGTCGTGGTAGTAGTGAAGCTTGCTCGGTTGCTGCAGCGACGGGATCACGCCGCCCTCCACGCCGCGTACCAGCATGGCGCTGGCAAAACCGGCATGCCGGGCAAGCATCGCATAGATGCGCGGATACGGCTTGTGCACGTAGCCGGTCACGAGGTGCGTTTTCTTCGCACCGCGTACCGGTGCGGCCAAGACCTCGGTGGTCGTGATCACCGGGCGTTTGACAATCAGCGTGCGCAGCTCAATGAGATCGTGCAGCTTGGGGCAAAATGCCTTTTGGTCCACGTACGCCCAACCGCTATCGGGATTGCTGACGCGCGCCGCCGCCTCTTGTGGCGTGAGATCAACGTCGACACCCGCGGCGCGCAAAACCTGCCGATGCGTGACACCGTA
The DNA here is from genome assembly GCA_964347935.1 of uncultured Nitrospiraceae bacterium. Taxonomy (GTDB): domain Bacteria; phylum Pseudomonadota; class Gammaproteobacteria; order Acidiferrobacterales; family SPGG2; genus SZUA-472. The sequence goes on from CAYGAS010000058.1 coordinate 12,643, forward strand.
CTTGGGTCCAACGCTGTGCACGCCGTGCGATACAGTGGGCACGCCACACGCTGCGAGCACGGCTGGCAGAAAGGGCGACGCCGGCAATCCGCGCGTATACCCATCGTACGGATCAGCGACGAGCAACACCTCGTCAACGGCCGCAACGGCGCTCTCGGTAGCATCCAGAATTGCCTGCAGGACGCCTTTGTTTTCATCATCGGTTTCGCGCTTCATGCGAAGCGCTATGAGAAACACGCCCGCCTGTACCGGATCGACCTTGCGATCCAAAATGTAACTCATGCCCGCACGCGCCTCTTCGAAGGAGATGTCCTTGCTGAGCTCGGGTCCGGTTGCCACACGCTGTATGAAGGAACGCATGGCCCCCTTGGCATCACTGCTGCTCAGCTTGTGTTGCGCCATCCTCGTACCTGCGTAATTCTTTTGATTCCACGGACTATTGAAAGCACGTAAACTTCATCATGCAACGCTGACTAGGCGGTCCTGCATCAGTATCATTTTTTCCTTTACAGCCAGGGCACCCGCAACATAAACGTGCAGTGCGCGATTTTGACTTGGGGGCATCATCGTTGAAACCGGGCAGGCGTCAGCTCGACCGGCGCGATAAGCTAGCGGCTTTCCCGGCCCATTGCAAGCACAGCTTCGGGCGTCAATGGCGAACTCTGCCTGTCTATCATCGCGCCTGATACACTACCGGCATGCGTGTGCGTCTGATAATAGGTACCTGCAAGCATGATCGATAACCGTGACATGGCTCTGTCGAGCGGCATCGCTGCCTTCGAGGCAAAACAGTTCACCGCCGCGATGCGTCATCTGGCGCCGCTCGCCGAGGACGGTGATGCCGATGCCCAGTATCGGCTAGCGATCATGTATCAAAACGGTCTCGGCCTCGTACGCAACGAGGCACTGGCGGCGAAATGGATGCGGGCCGCAGCGGAGCAAGGCCTTGCGCTCGCGCAACATGGCCTTGGCTATATGCTGCTGGAGGGCGACTGTGTGCCGCGAGATGCGCGGCAAGCCGCCGGGTGGTTCCGCCTCGCCGCCGAGCAAGGACTGGCGGGATCGCAGACCATGTTGGCCATGATGTATGAACAGGGTAACGGCGTCGAAAAGGACCTGGACGAGGCTAAGAAGTGGTACGACCGTGCAGGATTTTAAGGAGCGAAACGCACGCCGGGCGCGGGCGGCCGGCGCCTCCCCGTTCAGAGCTTTCTCCGCGACCGCGCCTTAACCAAACCCCGCCGCAAAAGATGGCTTTGGCAACACGGCGGGGATTGTCCGGGTCGATACTAATAGAGTGAATGCCCGGATCGTCGGCGGCGCCTCCGAACCAATGCCGACGTTGCTCGCGATCCCACAGCGAGCGCACGAAATGCCGCGATGCGTCGTGATCCTCAAAACGAAACAATCCACCCGGGATCGTCCCGCACCCGAGCGGGATGCTTGCGAAAAAAAGCCGGTCGGCGCCTGGCCGACAGTGCGACCTGCCGTCTGGGCTGGTGGACAACGCAGATGCCGCTGAATATTTTCAGTAAAAGTTACGCAGGGTATATGCCGCCGCCTCTCGCTCGCTCCGACGACGGGAGAGAGACCTTACGCAGCGTGGCCAAGCGCAACCCTGCCACAACTTCAAGCGCTCACCACCGTTTAGATCCAGCCCGACTCGACTTCCCGGGCAATTTTCCCCTAAGCCAGTTATGGTTTAAGTTTATTCGGGGAAGTCGGACAATAGCCGTGATTGGCGGAATAAGTGGATGTCACAGCTTCTCACATTGACGCGTGCCGCACGGCTGGTGGGTGTTTCCCGCGGTGCCTTGCAGAAAAGAATAAAAGCGGGCGAGCTGGCCACCTTCGAGGGGATGGTCAGCCTCGAAGAGCTCCTGCGCGCTTATCCGGACGCCGAGGCCCATGTTACCGCTGACTCGATGCTGGAGCACGTTGAACAGATCAAGGACGATGCGCTGGCCAAGTTTGTGGCCCGCACGGCGCTGCCGGACGCCGCCGTCTTGGCCGCTCGCGCCACAGCGCTAAGCACAGAGCTGGCAAAAACGACGTCACGACTCGAGTTGTACCTGGCCCTGGTAAAAGAGCTGGGCCAGCGGCTTGAACGGCTCGGCGGTTCAGGCGACGATGAGCTGCGCACCGGCGTCAGTACCTTGGGCGCCTGGCTTAGTCGTGAACTTGAGCAACTGTCTCGGACAGCCGATACTCCCAGACCGTTATTAGTCAAAGACACTATCCTTCGCGTCATGGCTGCAAGCGTCCGCATACTGCCGAGCAATCACGAGTTCTTCCTCGAGGGCAACGACTCGATTCTTGAAGCCGCGTTGCGCTCAGGCCTCGCCCTTAACTATGGCTGCAGCAACGGTAACTGCGGGCTGTGCAAAGCCCGGGTTATCTCCGGCGAGTTAAAGAAGATACGCCCGCACGATTACACCTTGAGTGCCGCTGAAAAAGCACAGCGTCAGGTGCTATTGTGCTCCAACACAGCCATCACCGACCTCGTGATCGAGGCAGTTGAAGCACGCGGGGCAGATGATATCCCTTTGCAAGAAATCGACACGCGAGTGAAAAAACTAGAACGACTGAGCGACGATGTCGTCGTCCTCAGTCTGCAAACCCCGCGCTCGAAGCGCCTTCGTTTTTTAGCCGGGCAGCACGCGGACCTCGGGCTCGGCAACGGGGTAGCGGCCACGCATCCCATCGCAAGCTGCCCCTGTGATGACAGAAACCTGCAGTTTCACATTCTTCGCGTCGACGGCGATGCGTTTTCGGACCACGTTTTCGGCGGACTGAAAGGCAGCGATACCGTTAACATCCAGGGTCCCCAAGGTAAATTCGTCTTACAGGAAGAATCGCCGCGACCGATTATCCTGGTCGCCTACGAGACCGGCTTTGCCCCGATCAAAAGCCTCATCGAGCACGCGATGGCGCTCGATACGGTCGAGCACATGCATCTGTACTGGATCGCGGAGCGCAGTGAGGGCCACTACCTGAACAACCTTTGTCGATCCTGGGCCGACGCACTCGATAACTTTGACTACACGCCGCTCGCTGTCACGGCCATGTCCGAAACTTGCGAGCAACTTCTCGCGCACGTGCGTAACAATCACTGCGAACTCGGCGAGCACGATGTCTACATGGCTGGTCCCGAGACTCTCACGAATGAAGTCGAGTTCCTTCTGTTGGACCATGGCCTACCTTCGGCACAGCTTTTCATCGAGCGCATCGGCTAACAAACACGGCGCCTCGCACGCGATGACAGCAAGCGGACCGGGGGACTGCCGTAGGGCGTATTTCCTGTCGGCGTTTTGAGTGATTAAAGACCATTGGCGACCACGCGTATGAAGTTCTTACCCGTTTTTATGAACGTCCGACGTCAGCCTTGCCTTGTCGTGGGCGGCGGCGAGGTGGCTGCGCGCAAGGTGGAGCTCATCCGCCGAGCGGAGGCAAAAGTAACCGTGATCGCCCCGGAGCTTTGTGACTCGCTCGCTGAGCTTGCGCGCGAAGGCCACATCACGCATCGCGCTTCGAGCTTTACGGGGGCTGACATGGCCGGCTATGCGCTTGTCATCGCCGCGACCGATGACAGCGCTGCAAATCGGCAGGTATCGGAGGCTGCGCGTGCGCAGCACATCCCGGTCAATGTTGTCGACCAACCTGAGATGTGCACCTTTATCATGCCATCGATTATCGACCGCTCGCCGATCGTCATCGCGGTATCCAGCGGCGGCGCCTCGCCGGTGTTGGCGCGGCTGTTGCGGGCACGCCTGGAAACCTTTGTCCCGGCGGCTTATGGCCGACTCGCCGCCCTGGTCGAGCGCTTTCGTGCCGACGTCAAACTGAAGTTTAAGACCACACGCGCGCGGCGCAGATTCTGGGAAAAGGTTCTGCAAGGCCCGATTGCCGAGATGCTGCTGGCGGGCCGTGATGAGGCCGCCCAAGCGGCGCTGGACAAGGCCATCATGCAGGAGCCCGAAAGCCGGCAGGCGCTGGGTGAAGTCTACGTGGTGGGTGGTGGACCCGGTGACCCCGATCTGCTGACCTTCCGCGCGCTGCGCTTGATGCAACAGGCCGACGTGGTCCTGTATGACCGGTTAATCGCCAAAGGCGTGCTAGACCTGGTGCGACGAGATGCGGAGCGGATCTATGTCGGCAAGGCCAGGGATTTTCACGCTGTGCGCCAAGAGGAGATCCACGACTTGATGGTCAAGCTTGCGAAGGAGGGCAAGCGCGTGTTGCGACTCAAGGGGGGTGATCCATTCATTTTCGGACGCGGCGGCGAAGAGATCGATTCCCTGGCAGAGGAAGGTGTCCCTTTCCAGATCGTCCCCGGAGTCACCGCGGCCTCCGGTTGCGCGGCGTACGCAGGCATTCCGCTCACCCACCGCGACTATGCGCAATCCTGTATCTTTGTGACCGGACACCTGCAAGACGGCACCATCAATCTCAAATGGGACACGCTGGTACAGCCGCAGCAGACGGTGGTCATCTACATGGGACTCAAAGGCTTGTCCATGATCTGTCACGAGCTGATCGCCCACGGAATGTCTCCAGCAATGCCGGCCGCCCTGGTGGAGCACGGAACGACAGCCAAACAACGCGTATTCATTGGCAACCTGAGCACGCTGCCGAGCATCGTCGAAACGGCGGACGTGCACGCACCCACGCTGGTCATCGTCGGCGAAGTCGTACGATTGCACAAGAAGCTCGCTTGGTTCGAGCCGGCGGCGCAACCGCCAGACTCGAAAGCGGCCGAGCAGGTTGGGGAATGAGTTCCACGAATAGCAACCAACAGGCCGGGCCCGAACGAACCTGTTTTTTTCGCCACGGCTTAGAACGCCCGAACCGGAGTGGCTTAGGTGGCGCGTCGGGTTGATGTCGCTATCATTGGCGCGGGCACGGCCGGCCTCGCTGCCATGGCGCAGGTACGCAAAGCAAAGCGCAGCTTCGTGTTGATAGACGGTGGCGAGCTCGGTACCACGTGCGCGCGTGTCGGCTGTATGCCGTCCAAGGCCGCTATACAGATTGCCGA
>CAYGAS010000059.1:0-7012 GCA_964347935.1 uncultured Nitrospiraceae bacterium
GGCGCTTCAACATATCGGTGAACACAAGCATCGCCAGGTTGTCGCCCTTGCGCCAACGTTCGTAGCGCCTAAGCGTCGTCAGTCCACCAATATCGCGCTGCCGATGGTGCGCCTCCAGCAGCACCTCCGCCAATGCGGCGGCGTCGAGCAAACCCATGTTGACGCCCTGCCCAGCGAGCGGATGCACCGTGTGCGCCGCATCGCCGATCAGCGCTACCCGTGCTGCCACATACTGCTCGGCATGGGAACGCTGCAGTGGAAACGCGAGTCGCGGGCTGCTGGCGTTGATCTGACCTAAGCTGTCACCGAACGCCGCTTGTAGCGCGCCAAGGAAAGCCACGTCGTCGAGCGCAAGCAAATCCTGCGCGCGCTCGCCGTTCACCGACCAGACAATCGAGTAGCGGCTGTCGGACAACGGTAGGAACGCCAACGGGCCAGTCGGCAAGAACCGCTGCCAGGCAACGTGTGGCTCGGGGCTGTCCGTGCCGATCATGGCGACAATAGCCTGCTGCGCGTAGTCCCAGCGGGTCACGGCGATACCCATGCGATTGCGTACGAACGAGCGCGCGCCGTCGGCACCCACGATCAATCGCGCCATGAGACTCGTGCGATCATTGAGCTCGACATGCACATGCGAGTCGCAGATTTCGAAATTGGCGATGCCGCTCTCGCAGTAGGGTTTGATGTTTTCACTGGCTGCCATACGCTGCCAAAGCGCTGCCTGCACGGCATCGTTCTCCACGATGTAAGCGAGGTAGGGCTCACCGAGTTCGGCGCTGTCGAAGTGAATGACGCCAGTCCCTTGCGAGTCCCAGACTTTCATCCGCTCAACGGGGCAGATCCGCTGCTTGGGTATGTGGCCCCATGCATCCACAGCTTCCAGGATCGTCCGCGACCCGGGGGAAATGGCGCTGACGCGCAGCGCATAGTCGCCGCTCGGCATCGCCGGCACGCGGCCGTGTTCCACGATGCCGACGCGCAGCTGCTTGTCGGCCAACGCACAGGCAAGCGCCGCACCAACCATGCCGCCGCCCACGATTACTACGTCGTGGTTGAACTCAGTCATTGGTAATTGGTCATTAGTGATTAGTAAATTTCCGTTGCTCGTGCCGCCGCACTTTGATTAGCTCCACCAGTTACCGTTCACTAATCACCTGTCACGAGTTACTAATGGCAGACCGCGGGCGAGTCTCGGTAGCGGACCGGCCAGCCCGCTGGTGCGCCGTATCAGCGCGCGCTTGAACGGCGGCAGCAGATCGGCGGCGATCAGACCCAGATTGCGCGCCACGCTGAGCGGCGGCACAGAGTTAGCAAATATCTGGATCAGACCGTCAGTGAATCTACTGACCATTCGCGTGTCCTGCTGTCGTTGTTTCATATACTGCGCGAGCACGTCAATTTGCCCGATATCTTGACCGCGCTGCAGCGCCTCCACTAGGACCTGTGACAACGTCGCCACGTCGCGTAGACCGAGATTAAAGCCCTGCCCCGCCACGGGGTGCACAGTGTGCGCGGCGTTGCCGACCAACGCCACGCGCGCGCGCACATGCGGTTCGACCCGCATCAGCGTCAGTGGGTAGGCGCTGCGCTTGCCTGCCCTGAGGAAAGTTCCCAACCTATAGCCGAAACGCTCTTGCAGCTGGTGAAGAAAGGTGGCGTCGTCCCAAGCAAGCATCGCATCTGCTTCTCCGCGTCGGGCACTCCAGACCACGGTGCAACGATGCTCGCGCATCGGCAACAGCGCGAGCGGGCCGGTGTCGGTGAAGCGCTCGTAGGCAACGTTTGCAGGCGGGTGCTCTGGCGTCACGTTGGCAACCAGCGCTGTCTGCCCGTAGTCCTTGCTATGCGCACGGATGCCGACCGCTTCGCGCACGCGTGAACGTCCGCCGTCGGCGCCGACCACCAGGCGTGCCGAAAGCACGCGGTCACGGCCTGCCTGCTTGAGCCCGATGCGCACGCAATCGCGCTCAAAATCAAGTCTTTCCATCTGTGCAGGGGCGATGAACTCCGCCGCCTGGCTACGCTCCAGCGCCAGATAGAGGACACTGCCGAGCCCGGGTGTTTCGACGACATAACCGAGCGCTTCGAGGCCGGCCTCGGCGGCGTCCAGACGGGCGATGCCGAATCGGCCGCGGTCGGAGATATGGATGCGCTTGATTGGCGTCGCGCCCGCCCGTGCGGCGATGTCCTGCCATAGCTTCATGCCTTCGAATATGCGGCGCGAGCCATAGGCCAAGGCCAGTGTGCGATCGTCATATGTCGGCGCGGTAACAGGGCGCAACGACTGCGATTCGATCACTGCCAAGCGCAATCCGCTGCCGCCGAGGGCACAGGCGAGGCTGGCACCCGCAAGCCCACCGCCAACAATAACAATATCGTAGTCAGTCATGATGACTCGTGACGGGTACTTCGTTACTAGTGGCTTGTAAGTGGATGTACTGCGTCATTGAAGTGCGTTTGTTAAAACGGAATTAGCAATCACCAGTGATCAGTCACTCATTACTGCCTCATCAGCGCCTCGACCTCATCGATTGCCTTAGGTGAGTCGCGACTCAACACCTCGTTGCCATCGCGCGTGAGCAGCACGTCGTCTTCGATGCGTATACCGATATTCCACCAGCGTGGATCGACGCCGTCAGTGCCTTCGGCGATATACAAACCGGGCTCGACGGTCATTACCATTCCGGGTTCAAGCAGTCGCCATACATCCTCCACCTTGTAATCGCCGACATCGTGTACATCCATTCCCAGCCAATGTCCCGTACGATGCATGTAGAAACGCTTGTAGGTTTCGGTCTCGACTAACTCGGCGACATCGCCATGCAACAACCCCAGGTCAACCAAACCCTCGGTAAGCACGCGTATAGCGGTCTCGTGCGGATTGTTCCATTGGTTGCCGGGTCTGACTTGCTCGATGGCCGCGAGCTGGGCTGCCAATACGATCTCGTATACTGCCCTCTGCTCACCGCTGAACTTGCCGTTAACAGGAAAAGTACGGGTGATGTCGGCGGCATAGCAATCGATCTCCGCACCCGCATCGATCAACAAGAGTTCGCCATCCTTTAGTTCGGCATCGTTTTGGGTGTAGTGCAAGATACAGGCGTTGGCACCGCCAGCAACGATCGGCGGGTAGGCCGGGGCCGGGCTCCCGCCTTTCTTAAACTCGTACGTCAGCTCCGCCTCGATCTCGTACTCCATCATGGCAGGCCGGCACACCTGCATGGCGCGTTTGTGCCCACTCACCGACACCTTGCAGGCACGCTTCATCAGTCGGATCTCCTCAGGGCGTTTGTACAAACGCATCTCGTGCAAGATATGATGCAGATCCACAAACTCTCCGGGGGCCTTTACACCGGCGCGCGCTTTTGCCCGTACTTCGTTCACCCAGACCATAAGACGCGTATCGAACTCCTGGTAGCGACCCATGGTGTAGTGCACTTTTTCGCAATTTTCGAGCAAGCCAGGGAGAATCTCATCGATGTCATCGATTGGAAATGCATCGTCGGCGCCGTAATGCTGGCGCGCGCCGTCCATCCCGCTACGGCGACCTTCCCACAGCTCTTTCTCTACATCCCGGTCGCGGCAGAACAACAGATACTCTCCGTGCGCGCGACCTGGCACCAACACCGCGACCGCATCGGGCTCGGGGAAGTGCGTCAGGTAGTAGAAATCGCTATCCGGGCGAAACGGGAACTCGATATCGCGATTGCGCGTGCGCCTCGGTGCGGTCGGAATGATCGCCACGCCACCACCCATTTGCGCCATCACGTCGCGCCGTCGTGCCTCAAGTACTTTCGGCTCCATACACGCATTATGCCTGAACTGTTGACGCCCCGGCGACGGCATCATGTCATGACAACCGGTTAAAGGCGCAGGCTGACGGCAGCGGTTGGCGGGTCTGTTCGCCTCGATCGCCTTGCGTGCACACAGACAGGACGCTCGGTTTTGCGTATCGTCGGCGCCCCCGTCGGCACCAGAAACGACGCCCGCATGCGTGCGCGAGTTGTGCGCGCGATGTGCGAGCACCAAGCGTCGGCGCTACGCTGCCCCGTGCCTCGTGCTGTTCGCGCAGCGCGAAAAGCCAAACTGCACCCCCCACTGGATGCCCTGCCGCCGCCCGGGCTTACCTGCCGTTGCCAACGACCCCCTTTTTTTTGTGCGCCCCGCGCTAGGTCCACGCCGCGCAACGGGAGCGGCGGTGGCCGCTTGGCCTGTATTCGCCGGCTGTCCGGGAGCGATAGTGGCGTCGCGGGTGCGATAACACCACAGCGTGTGGAAAAACCGTTGACCCGAGTACAAGTCAGTCCTATATTCTATTGAAAATTAAGGTGATTGTCGGTAAACAGTGTGGAATCAGACGAAATCAGGAACCTCGAAGGCCGAATAGACCAATTGATCGCGATTTGCCAGCACCTGAAGCTGGAGAATCATTCGCTCAAGTCCAAACACAAGGACCTTGTCGATGAACACACCCGGTTGGTCGAGAAAACGCGACTCGCGCGGGCACGCATCGAAGGTATGATCGGCCGTCTTAAGGCGCTGGAGCGAGGCTAACTTGAAGACAATGCCGGAAGGTGTCACCGTCAACATCATGGGCAAAGAGTTCATGGTCGCGTGCCCCGATGGCGAGCGCGAGGCGCTGGCAGCAGCGGCCTCTTTTCTCGACCACAAAATGCGCGAGATTCAAGAAAGCGGTAAAGTGATCGGTACCGAGCGCTGCGCGATCATGGCCGCACTCAACATCACTAATGATCTACTGGATCTGCGCAAACGCGGGACCACGACCCCCGACGTTGACCAAAAGCTGCGTTTTCTTCAAACGAAGATCGACGCTGTCCTGCATCAAGACTAGCCGGCCGCGACTAGATTCGCCTTTCAACGTGCAGCGTTTGGTTGCGCGTTGGGCGCATCATCGTTGCAGCCACGGCTTTGCCAGTACCGCGCTCCGCATTTGCAGATTTCAGACACACATGGGGGCACAGCCCCATGGCTTACCGCAATGCGCCGCACAAGACGATTTTGGTCGTTTCAGTATTTCTAGGTATTTTCGTTTTCACCCGTAAAGGGTTATCATGAATATGCGCCCCCTGCGGTGTTCGTGTCGTTCTATGAAGCTCTTAGAACCTAACACGTTGTCTTGGGGAGCCGAATTGCTGATGCCGTTGTGCATGTCCGCCTTGTAGCGGAAAGCCTGAAGCATCACTGAGGCACCCCACTTGAACCTTACGGTTCAAGACGAAGGGACGAGACGGCACAGGCGGAGGGCGCCTCTTTTTTGCTCCACTAGATCCAGACACGGTGACATTGAAGCATACGAAGCCCGAGCTGCGTCGGGTCATGCGTGCCAGACGTGCCGAGCTCTCCCCCGATCAACAGTTGCGTGCGGCCGTTAGACTTGCCGCTCGCGTCGCTGTACAGCCGTGGTTCCGCGCGAGTCGGAGGGTCGCTTGTTATCTGCCAATCAACGGCGAGATCGACACGCGTCCGGTCATTGAGCGCATCTGGGTTGCACACAAGGTGTGTTACCTGCCGGTGGTTCCAGCTCGAGCCGATAGGCCATTACTGTTCGCACCGCTGAAGCCCGACACCTTGTTGGCGGCTAACCGTTTCGGGGTGCCTGAACCCCTTACAGGTCCCCGCGACCTCGTACGCGCACGGCGTCTGGACCTTATCCTGTTGCCGCTCGTCGGTTTCGATGACGCGGGCAATCGATTGGGGATGGGCTCTGGGTTCTATGATCGCACGCTGACCTTCTTGTGTGAGCGCAAACACTGGAAAAAGCCGTTCGCGGTCGGTTTGGCGCATGAGTTTCAGCGCGCGCAATCCTTCGCGACAGACCCTTGGGATGTGCCGTTGACCGCTGTGGTCACGGATAAGGGGGCGTATGCCTTCTAGCGCCAGGCCCGGTGTCCGCCGCCAGGCGGTGCGAACTAAACCGCGCGCGCGCCGCCGTGCACCTGTTAGCTACTGGTTGATGAAATCCGAGCCCGCGACGTTCAGCGTCGATGACCTCGCATCCGCCCCCAAGCAGACAGAGCATTGGGACGGTGTGCGCAACTATCAGGCAAGAAATTTCATGCGCGCCATGAAGCGCGGTGATCACGCATTCTTTTATCACTCGAATTGTGCCGAGCCCGGTATCGTCGGCATCGTCAAGATTGTGCGCGAAGCGTATCCAGACTTTACCGCCGTCGACCCGAAGAGTCCCTACTTCGACCCAAAGAGCAGTACCAACAACCCAAGGTGGGACATGGTTGACGTACGCTTGATTCGCCGCTTAAAGCGGCTGATTTCGTTGAGCGAACTCAAGCGCCAACGCGCCTTGCGCAAGCTTGCTCTGATCCAGCGAGGCAGCCGGCTCTCGATCATGCCGGTGACGGCGGCGCAATGGGCGACTATTCTGCAAATGGAACAACGATGATCGCACCCTGGGTGTCCGGTGAAAACAAAATCGGAGTTAACTGAAGAGCAGAGGTAAACCATGCGCCTGCTACAACATCTGTGTCTGTTGGTCGTAACCACCGCGCTGTTTATACTCCCGTTTCAGGCAGAGGCCGCCAAAACCCATAAGTCAAAAGAATCGAATCCGGTGGTGCGTATCACGACAAGCCAGGGCGTGATCGAGATCGAGCTTGAAGCGAAGCGTGCGCCCGTGACAACGCAAAACTTTCTACAATACGTGCGAGAGGGTTTCTACAACGGCACTGTATTTCATCGCGTTATTCCCGGCTTCATGGTCCAGGGTGGCGGATTCGAGCCGCGCATGAAACGCAAGCGCACACGCAAGCCAATCAACAACGAAGCGGACAACGGACTAAAGAATGTGCGCGGCACCATCGCTATGGCGCGGACCCCCGATCCACATTCGGCAACGTCGCAGTTTTTCATCAATACCGTCGATAACGAAAACCTGAATCACACAGCCAAGACCGGGGCTGGCTGGGGCTACGCGGTGTTCGCCAAGGTCATCAAAGGCATGGACGTGGTGCAGAAAATAGAACAGGTGCCAACG
>CAYGAS010000060.1:0-6878 GCA_964347935.1 uncultured Nitrospiraceae bacterium
TGCCAATAAACTGACCGTATGTTGGCTTAGGCGGCCCGGCGTTTGCCGCGCCCGTTGACACGACTCGAGCCGCGAATGCCGACTCGGCGTTCCCACTTGAGCGCGCGTACCGAGCGATAGGCTGTATGGTCGTTTAAGTAGCCCATCAAGTCTTGCCTCGTCAGCGGGTCCATAAAGTCCCACAGCGGCTGCGCCACGCCGGCTGCGTGATGCAACGCCTCGACCACCCAGGCATCCCACAACTCATGGTACATGTCGATATCGCTCGGACGCAGCACGTGACGGCAACCCGGGCAACGGCAGGCCAGCGGAATCTCGTGCTCGATATTAAACAGGCCGTATTCGTCGGTTATTTCCTCGCCGGGCCGAATGTCGCGAACGGCGATTTCGAAGCCGTAGCCGGTGCTGATGGTATTGCAGTCGCAGCGATGATTGACGTACTTTGCGTGGTCCCAGCTGATGATGCGAACTCCGCGCTGATCGATGTAGGAATACTTTTCGGCAATGCTGCGGTAAGGTTCGATCAGCGTTGCAAACTCTTTCTGCGTGAGCTCGATCTCGAGCGGGTCCTTGACGTAAACGATCGTCCCGGCCGGCATCGATGCGGTCGCGAAAACGCCGTAGCCGATGTGTTTGTTAACGAACCTGAGTTCTGTATCAGGGTGAATCATCTATTCCTCGCTATTTAAGACCTAGGGATGCGGTGTCTCGAGCCGCTCATCGAATGAGCGGCTTCCCGGTGAAAGCGTTTTCGCTCATGCGCGTGCCATGGTGTGTGCCTCCCGCATCAGGTCTGGCCGTTCCAGTTCAAGCTGGCTCCTCGAGAAACCACGCCACCGCCCAAGGCGCCAGCACATCCGCTGCCTGTCTCTCGCTTAGCAGCGAGTACAGCTTGCGGGCCGTCGGCAAGGCGACCCCGGCAACCACGCTGTCGCTCAGGTTGGCGAGCAGCGTCAGCAGCGATTCGTCGCCGAGCCGCCATTGGATCTCGAATGCCCGCTCAGCGAGCCAGCGCAAGCGTGTGCTGCCCGGTTCGATGCCACGCAAGCGCGGCGCGATCTCCGACTGACGTAGTTGTAGCAGCTCGCGGTGAAAAGCCAACCAGGGCGTGTGGACGCTGTCACTGCATTGGTTCCAATCGAGCATGGCCAAACGGTAGGTAGCGACATCGTTGGGGTTGGGGATACGCTCGCGCGCTTCGGGATGGCTAAATTCAGCAAAGCGCGCAAACTCGCGACGCCTGCCTTCGGTGACCGCTTTTGCCAGCTCGGGCCCGAAGTCGCAAAAGAATAGAAAAGGCTGCGATGCCGCCCACTCCTGACCCATGAACAGCAGTGGCGGTGACGGCGCCAACAGCATCAGCGCGGTCAGGGCGCGCACGACCTGCTGCGGAGCGAGCTCGGTAATACGTTCGCCGTGAGCGCGATTGCCGACTTGATCGTGGTTTTGCAGAAACGAGACAAAAGCGGTCAGCGGTATGTCTTGGGTCGATTCACCGCGCGCCGCGCCATGGCGGTGTTTGGACGGTTCCCCTTGATAGGCAAAGCCCGCCGTCAGGCAGCGCGCCAGGTGCATCGCCGGCTGCTCGGCATAGTCCTCGTAGTAACCGCCGGTGTCGCCCGTCGCCAGCACGTGCAATGCGTGATGAATGTCATCATTCCACTGGGCGGCGTAGGCCGCGCTCCTATCTGCTGTGCTGGGCTTGAGATAGTGCGCCGCGTTATGGTCGTTCTCCAGCACTAAGTGCACGTGTCGCTTGCTACCGGGCCCCTCAGCCACGGCCTGTGCCAGCTCTTCGAGGATGTCGGGTTGCGAGTCATCGCAGATGGCGTGCACGGCGTCCAGGCGCAACCCGTCCAAATGATATTCTTCAAGCCAGTAGAGCGCGTTGTCGATAAAGAACTGACGTACGGTGGCACTGTCGACGCCGTCGAAATTAATGGCCGCCCCCCAAGGGGTATGGTGCCGCTCAGTGAAGAAAGATGGCGCGTAGGCGTGCAAGTAATTGCCCTCCGGACCGAAGTGGTTGTACACCACATCGAGAAAGACCATGAGCCCGTGGGCGTGCGCGCTCTGCACGAGGTCCTTGAGGTCTTCCGGGCGCCCGTAACTGCTGTCGGGGGCAAAGGGCAACACGCCGTCGTAGCCCCAGTTGCGCTTGCCCGGGAAGTCGGCGATGGGCATGAGCTCGATGGCGGTGATGCCGAGGTCGACGAGATAATCCAGATGATCCTTTACACCGACGAAGGCACCCGATGGCGTGAAGGTGCCGACGTGCAATTCGTAAAGCACGACCTCTTCCCACGGCCGACCCGTCCAGGTAGCGTCGCGCCAGTCGAATGACCGCGGATCGATGACCTCGCTAGCGCCGTGGACGTCGTCCGCTTGAAAGCGTGACGCCGGATCGGGCACGCGAATCTCGCCGTCGATCAGGTAGGCATAGCGCGTTCCGGTGCCGGCGTCGGCAAGCTGTACCTCGTACCAGCCGTCCGGGCGACGGGACAGGTCTATTTGCTGTTTGGCACCGTGGCCTTCCAGGCATAGCGCCACAGCTCGGGCGCCCGGTGCCCATAGCGCGAAACGCACGCCCGCCGCCTCGAATTGGGCGCCGAAAGGCATCGCATGGGCGCGTTTCATGTTGTGCGGTTGTTTTGCCCCTGTTCGCGTTGCACGAACAGGACGAACGATCGTGCTGCGACGTTGTAGACTTGCTGGCCGTGCAGAAGCGGGCCGTCTGCAATGCCGTCGGGCTGGCTGGTGTCGAGCAGCAGCTGCCACGCCGCCTCACCGGCGAGCGGCGGCAGGGTATACGCCAGGCTTTCCGGATCGGCATTGAGTGCGACCAGAAAGGTATCGTCTGGCTGGGGCTCGCCAAGCGCCGTGAGGTGATAATTGCCGGCCTCGCCGCAAAGCAAAAAACTTAAAAAGCGCTGCTCGGACGCATGCCAGTCTTCGTTGTCGAGCTGGGCGCCGTCTCGCCGCAGCCAAGTGATGTCGCAAAGCTCGGTTCCCGGAATCAGGCGGCCATGGAAAAAGCGGTTGCGATGAAAGACGACATGCTTGCGGCGTAGCTCGATGAGGTCGCGCACGAACTCTAGCAGTTCTGATTCCGCCGGCCCGATTTTCTCCCAATGGATCCAGCTGATCTCGTTGTCCTGACAGTAGGCATTGTTGTTTCCGTTTTGGCTGCGGCCGAATTCGTCGCCGGCAACCAGCATGGGGATGCCCTGCGACAGCAGCAAGGTGGCCAGCAGGTTGCGTTTCTGTTGCTGGCGTAAGCGATTTATAGCGGCATCGTCGGTCGGTCCTTCTACGCCGCAATTCCAACTGTGATTGGCGTCGCTGCCGTCGCGGTTGTCTTCGAGATTGGCCTCGTTGTGCTTGTCGTTGTAGCTGACGAGGTCGTGCAGCGTGAAGCCGTCGTGGGCGGTAACGAAGTTGATACTGGCCCAGGTACGGCGCCCTTTACGGTCGAAGATGTCGCTGGAGCCCGTCATGCGCGAGGCGAACTCGCCGAGAAGACCGGTGTCGCCTTTCCAGAAGCGGCGCACCACGTCGCGGTAGCGGTCATTCCACTCGGCCCACCCGGGCGGGAAGCTGCCGAGCTGATAACCGCCCTCGCCAACGTCCCACGGCTCGGCGATGAGCTTGACGCGCGAGAGCACGGGATCCTGGCGCACGGCATCGAGAAAGCCAGACTGCCGGTCAAAAGCGGTCCGCTCACGCGCCACCGTCACGGCGAGATCGAAACGAAAACCATCGACGTGCATCTCCTCGACCCAATAGCGCAGCGAGTCCATCACCAGTTGTAGCACGCGCGGATGATGCAGGTTCAACGCGTTACCCGTGCCGGTGAAGTCGACGTAGTGCCGTTCGTCACCGCTCACCAGGCGGTAATAGGAGACATTGTCGATGCCGCGAAAGCTCAGCGTCGGGCCCATTTGATTGCCCTCGGCCGTGTGGTTGTAGACCACGTCGAGAATCACCTCGATGCCGGCATCGTGCAGCAACTGCACCATCGTCTTGAATTCACCGAGCGCTCCGCTGCTCAGGTAGCGTGGCTCGGGCGCAAAGAACGCGATCGGATTGTAGCCCCAGTAGTTTCGCAGCCCTTTATCCGACAGCACGCGTTCATCCACAAACGCGTGGATCGGCAACAACTCAACTGCCGTAATGCCCAAACTGGAGAGATATTCAATGATCTGCGGTGCAGCCAAACCGGCGAACGTGCCGCGCACCTCATCACTAAGCTCCGGGTGGCGAATGGTAAATCCACGAACATGCATTTCGTAAATAATGCTGCTGTGCCATTCGCTGCGCGGCGGGCGGTCTTCGCCCCAGGTGAATGCAGTGTCTACGACCTTGCACTTCGGCATCCAGCGCGCATTGTTGCGTGTATCAAATGACAAGTCCTGCTTTTCGTCACCGACTACATAGCCAAAGTGGGTATCGTTCCATTCGAGTGTACCGTCGAACGCCTTGGCGTAAGGGTCGAGCAGGAGCTTGTGGTGATTGAAGCGATGGCCGCGTTCGGGCTCGTAGGGGCCGTACACACGGTAGCCGTAGAGTTGTCCGGGCCTGATGTCCGGGAGGTAGGCGTGCCAGACCTCATTCGTGTACTCGGGTAGGCGCACGCGGCGCAGCTCGCGCTGGCCCGACTTATCGAAAAGACAGAGCTCGACCTGCTCGGCATGCTCGGAAAAGAGCGCGATATTGACGCCCTTGCCGTCCCAGGTTGCTCCCAAAGGATAAGGTTCGCCCGGCCAGACGCGCAGTTCTTTAGTAACCATAATGCGCGTGATCGCTCAGCTTATTATGTTCTTGGGCACGGCGCGATCATGCGGCAAAACCTCGCTCGGCACAACCGCGTCTTGAGCGGAACACGCCGGCAATTTGCGTGCGCCGTGGCCGTAGCCGGGGTCTTCACGGCGCCGGTGTCTGAGGCGGCGGTCCGGCGTCCTCGGTCGGACTTGTTAGCGCGAGGATGCCTCTGAGGGGAATGGCAACCCAATCGGGACGGTTGTTGAGCTCATAGCGAAGCTCATACAAGGCCTTCTCCAGCGTGAACAGATTGATCAATCCGCGCGCATGGGCAGCGTCGCTCGGGTAAACTGCGCAGCCTCGGATGCTCTCTTCGTAGCCCGCGAGGAATGCGGCACGCGAGTCCTCTTCCCATTTGCGCACCGACGATTCTAGTCTCGCCACATCCGCAGGATGCGCCGAGGTCGCATTGAACAGCGCGGTGTAGGCAGCATAGTTAAAGGAGCGCAACATCCCGGCGACGTCCTTCAGCGGCGAATGCTTGATGCGCCGTTCGGCCAGCGGCCGCGCCGGTTCACCTTCAAAGTCAATGATGACGAAATCGTTCTGGGCGAGCAGCACCTGTGCCAGATGGTAATCGCCATGGTAACGCGTCTTTAACGCACGGACGTCCGCCGGTACCATGGTGCCGAGTTGCTGCTCGAGGTCGGCTCTGCGTTCGAGCACGGCCTTCGCGTCGGCCTTGGCCGTCGCCGGTAGCATCGCGGCGCGCTGTTCAAGCAGCTCCATCGTTGTGCGCGCCTCGTTCAGGATCCGCTCCGTCCAGTCCCTGAGATCGCCTGCCTGCATGGGCACGGGATCGAAGGCGTCATCGCCCGTCGCTGTGGCAAGTACCCGGTGAAGCTCGGCCGTGCGCGTGCCTAAGGTATGCATCAAGGTCAGGTAGCCGCCGTGGGGTGACTCCGCTATGGGCGCGGGTTCCGCACCTTGGGTGCGGCGGTCTTCGAGAAAACGGCTCAGGTAGTCGACGGTATAGGTCCAACCGTCACCCTGATTCTGGACATAACCCTGGAGCGACGCCAGGGTCATGACGGTACCGTCGCGACCCTCGTACTCGAGCGCGCCGGCTACCGGTGCAATGTTCGGAAATTGGGCGTGCGTGAGAAAGCGTCCGATCTCGAGCTCCGGGTTGATGCCCGCCTGTAGACGGCGATAGCCTTTAAGGAACAACCGATCTCCCAGGGCAACCGTGGTATTGCTGCCCAAGGCTGCGGGCGCGTGTGTGTGCAACTGCTCGGTGTCCGCCTCGACCAGCCCGGCAAACGCGCGCGTCGTCGAGAAGCGCAACCGGCCGGCTTCACAGGCCAGTTCCTCCGTAGTGCGCATCGACGCGATCAGGGCGCGACAAAAACCCTCATCGGCAAAGGCATCGCCCAGGACGCCGACACGCGCCTTCTCTCGCACCTTGGCGATGGTGTAGGGCTGCATAGACCGCATGCGCGCTTCGTCCTGGTCCTCCCACAGCAGCGACATTGGCAAAAAGTACTTCTGATCTGTGCCTTCGATCGCAAAAAGTGCTACGAGCCAGTCCTGTCCATGTTGGCGCCACTCGACATGGTCAGCGAGTGACACCCGCTCAATCGTCTGACCCTTGGCGGCAAACCAGCGCTGCGCCCGCATGAAGCGCGGCAATGCATCACGCTCGAGTTGGGCGCGGGCCTTGTCAGCCACGGCGACGCGCCAGGGGTCCACCCGCTCGCGGAAAAAACTGCGCCAGCCGCCGGAGAGCACCAATACCGGTAGGTCCTCCGGCGGCAGGCGCTCTTCGTGCCACGCCGGCACCTGTTCACCGCTCGCCAGCAGAAACCAGTAGAAGCCGTAGCCGGGCAGCGTAAGCAGATAGGGCAGGTCTCCCACGGGGGGAAATGGGTTGCGTCCCATCATCTCCACCGGCACGCGCCCCTTAAAGCGTGCCAGGTCCAGCTCCACGGGTTGTGCCGAGCGCGCGAGGTTGGCCACGCATAGGATCGACTCGTTCTCGTACTCGCGCAGATAGGCCAGGATCTTGCGATTGCCGGGGCGCAGAAATTCGAGCGTGCCGCGACCAAAACCGCGAT
>CAYGAS010000061.1:0-6834 GCA_964347935.1 uncultured Nitrospiraceae bacterium
GTCATGCTTAAGTCCCCTGCCTCACGGCCCGGGAAGCCGCCTCAGAGACCGATTGGTAATCCCTAATGACGCCCCGCTTCGCCAGTACTCGCAGAATCCGCTCGACACAGTCAGGCAACGCCGTGGTGCCGGTGTCCACAATCAGATCCGGGTTTAGCGGCTCCTCGTAGGGCGAGGAGATACCGGTGAACTCGGGAATTTCCCCTGCCCTCGCCCTCTTGTACAGCCCTTTTACATCCCGTTGCTCGCAGATCTCGATCGGACAGCGGCAATAGACCTCGACGAAATCCTGTACGCCGACACGCTGGCGCACAAGCTCGCGGTCTTTCAGAAACGGCGAAATAAAAGCGGTCTGCGCAATCACGCCGGCGTCGACGAAAAGCCGGACCATCTCGCCGATGCGGCGAATGTTCTCGCTGCGGTCTTCCGCAGAGAAGCCGAGGTCGGCGCAAAGACCGTGGCGCACGTTGTCACCGTCGAAGACATAGGTCTGACAGCCCAACTGGTGCAGCGCTTCCTCCACCGTGTGCGCCAGCGTGGACTTTCCGGAACCCGACAGCCCCGTGTACCACACCACTACGCCGCGATGGTTGTTTGCGCCCTCGCGCCGCACCCGGGTCACAGTGGCGTTGTGCCACACCGCATTCGTGCTTTTCACGGCGTCCTGTCCTGCTGCGCTTTCAAGGCCAGCCCGTTCGCCCGTCCGATGGCCACATATTCGAAGCCGGCCGTGTGCAGGGCCTCGGGCTCGTACTGGTTGCGTCCGTCGAAAATGATCGGCGTTCGCATAATGCGCTTCATGCGCTCGAAGTCCGGGTTGCGAAAGGGCTTCCACTCCGTCACGAGCACCATGGCGTCGGCATCCGTCACCGCGTCATAAGGATGCTCGCTAAGCTCGAGCCGGCCGTCCTGCCACCAGTGCTCGGGCAGCTCGCGCTTCGCCGTCGGCATCGCGACCGGATCATAGGCCTTGACTCGCGCCCCGGCGTCAATCAAGTCTCCGAGCAAGCTCACCGAGGGGGCCTCGCGCATGTCGTCGGTCCCCGGCTTGAAGGCGAGACCCCACACACCGAAGGTCCGCCCCTCGAGCTTGTCGCCAAAGCGCTGACTGATCTTTTTGAACAGCAGCCGTTTTTGCACGGCGTTCGTGGTCTGGACCGCCTGTAATACCTTAGTGTCGAAACTGGCTTGCTTGGCGGTGTAAATCAATGCATCCACATCCTTCGGAAAACACGAGCCCCCATAGCCACAGCCGGGATAAATAAAACCGTAGCCGATGCGCGAATCGGAGCCGATTCCGAGGCGTACGTTCTCGACATCCACACCCAAACGGTCACATAGATTGGCGATTTCGTTCATGAATGAGATCTTGGTCGCCAACATGGCATTGGCTGCGTACTTTGTCATCTCCGCATCGCGCACACCCATGAACAGCACGCGCTCGCGAGTGCGCATGAATGCCGAATAGAGCTCGCGCATCAGCTCCTGCGCGCGCTCGCTGTTCGTGCCAACGACAATCCGGTCCGGGCGCATGAAATCCTCGACAGCCGCGCCTTCTTTTAGGAACTCCGGATTGCTCACGACATCGAACGGCACCTCAGCGCTCCGTTCCCGCAGCGCCTCGCGCACAGCACTGTCGACGCGCTCAGCCGTGCCGACCGGTACGGTGGATTTATCGACAATCACTGCGTATTCGCTGATATGTTGTCCCAACTCGCGGGCGGCATCCAACACATGGCTCAAGTCCGCCGATCCATCGCTGCCGGGCGGCGTGCCCACGGCAATAAAGTACACGACAGCATCCGTGACCGGATCGGCGAGCGAGGTCGCAAAGCCGAGGCGGCGTTCCTTCATGTTGTTGATGACGATGGTATCGAGGCCGGGCTCGTAGATCGGCAGCACGCCCTTGCGTAACCGCTCGATTTTTTCCGCGTCCTTATCGACGCACACGACGTTATTGCCCATTTCGGCAAAACAGGCGCCTGTCACGAGGCCGACATATCCGGTACCGATGACGGTGAGTCTCATAGCTAATACGAACCCCTAACTAAGAGTAATTAGAACTGGTCTCAAAATAGTCGATAGTCCCTAGTGCTTCAGAACAAACGCAGAGGTCGCAGAGACGCCAAACACGCGGAGAAAGCCAAAAATGCTTTATTTCAAACATCCTCGGCGTTCTCTACGCATCGGCCTTCTTGGTGTTGTCTCCAGAGCGTACCCGCTTGCTCCATAATCTTTGATTCTAGACAGGTTGTATTCGACTAAAGTCTAGGTGGCGAGCCGCTGTGCTCTATCGGCGACCGCGACGCCGGGGACGTCGGCCGAGGCGTGTTCGGGCACGAGCGTGCGCAAAATCTCCTTTATCTTGACCTCGTCGGCATTCATGCTCGCCGTGCGAAACTCGGAAATGGCTTTTTCTACGGCCAGTTTCCTTACTGTGCGGCTACGCGCCAGCAGGATCTTCGGATGTTCAGTATCCACGCGTTCTTCGTCCTCGTGAAACAGCTCTTCGTACAATTTTTCCCCCGGACGAAGTCCAGTATAGACGATTTCGATATCCTCATCGGGCTTCCTCCCCGACAAGAGAATCAGCTGGCGCGCGAGATAGGCGATCTTGATCGGTTCGCCCATATCCAGCACGAATATCTCGCCTCCCTTGCCAATGACGCTCGCTTGCAGGATGAGCTGGGTCGCTTCTGCCGTTGTCATGAAGTATCGGCTGATCTGCGGATCTGTCACGGTAACAGGACCGCCGCGAGCTATCTGCTCGCGAAACAGCGGTATGACGCTTCCGGTCGATCCTAAGACATTGCCAAACCGGACGGTCAGGTAGCGCGTTTCCGATTGACCATCAAAATACCGACAGCAGATTTCAGCTGCCCGCTTGCTGGCGCCCATCACATTGGTGGGGTTCACCGCCTTGTCACTGGAAATGAGCACGAATGTTCCGCAACGATATTGGCCAGCTAATGCCGCGACTGTCCAGGTGCCGATGACGTTGTTCCAAACGGCCGCCCGGACCTGATTCTCCAACATGGGGACATGCTTGTATGCGGCGGCATGGAAGATCACGTCAGGGGCGTGCGCCTGCAAAACGGTGCTTACTCCCGCTGTGTCGCAGACATCGCCTAAAACCATCACGCGATCAAGATTCGGAAACTTGCGCGCCAACTCGAGATCGATGGTGAACAGATTGAACTCGCTGTGGTCCAATACGATCAACTTCTTCGGATCGACGCTCGCTACCTGACGGCATAACTCTGAACCTATCGAACCGCCGCCACCGGTGATCAGAACCGTCTTGCCGCCGACACCATTACTAATGGCAGGCCAATCGAGCTTGACGGCTTCCCTGCCCAAAAGATCCTCGATGCGGACGTCGCGCATTTCCTTGATGCTGATCTGGCCGCCTACTAGATCGCCGATACGCGGCAACGTCCTCACAGGCACATTGCAGCTTTCACAAACATCCACAATCCGGCGCATTTGCTTCGACGTTGCCGAAGGGACAGCAATCAAGACCGCAGCAATTTCGAACCTAGACACCAACCGAGGCATGCGTTCCACACTGCCAGCCACCCGTACGCCGTGTATCTCTCGACCGCGCTTGCCACCGTCATCATCCACAAACGCAACCGGCTGATATTCACTTTGCGGATCTCTCAGCATATCCCGCACCAACATCTCGCCTGCCCTACCGGCACCGACAATAAGGGCCTTCTTCCCGGGCAGCTCGTAGAGCCGCCGATCCTTCATCCAGCGGTAAAGAAAGCGTGGTCCGCCCAACAAGAACACCAGCAATAGCGCGCTCAGTGGTATCACGGAGCGAGGCACGAAATCCATGCGGGTTAACATGAAGATGGCGACCGCCGAGATCGCCGTTGCGATCACAACGGCCTTGCCGATGCGAAGGAGATCGGGAACGGACGCAAATCGCCACACACCGCGATAAAGACCAAAATAAAGAAACACACTGGCGTGAATGAGCACGACGACCGGGAGCATGAGCAGGGCCTGGTTCATATAAGGCTCAGGAATACTGTCCAGGTTAAAGCGCAGCCAGTATGCCCCGAGCCAAGCGACAGGGATCATCGCCAGATCATGGACAGCCGCTGCTGAGCGATTTCGCAGTTTATCCAGTAACTTCATGTGTTTTTTAGTCGGTGGCTTCCTGCATTACTTTCTCAACCGCACGGCAGGTATCATTCATGTCGTCCTTACTTAAAGTTGGATGGGCGAGGAACATTAAGCTTGTTTCGCCTAACCTCTTCGCGACAGGCAAGCGTTGCGCTGGCTGCAGATCAGGGACAAATGCTTTCTCAAGATAGATCTCACTGCAGCTGCCACTATAACAAGGTATTCCTTCGGCGTTTATAGCTACAATAATACGGTCGCGATCCCAGCCGCTCCGTAGCCGCTCCGGTTCAATAAACGCATAGTACTTATAATAAGCATGGCTGACTTCTTCGCCTGGGATGGTTAAACGTAGTCCCGGAATCCCGCTCAGTCCGGCCGTGAGTCGCTTGGCATTATTTCGACGCTTTTCGAGCCACGCCCCCAGCTTCGGCAACTGCGCTCTACCGAGCGCCGACTGCATTTCCGTAAGACGCCAATTGGTTCCAAAGGAATCATGTAGCCACCGGAAATCGGGGCCGGGCTCTCCGCTACCGGAGGCCGCCACGCTCTTGCCGTGGTCCTTGTATGACCAGGCCCTTTGCCATAGATGCTCATCATTCGTCGTCAACATACCGCCCTCGCCGCCAGTTGTGATGATCTTGTCCTGGCAAAACGAAAATGCCGCCACGTGTCCGAGGCTGCCTACGGGGCGCCCCTTGTAGGTCGCCCCAAAGGCTTGTGCACAATCTTCGATCACCTTGATTCCATTCTTGTTCGCGAGATTCATAATCGGATCCATGTCGCACGGCCAGCCGGCTAGGTGGACGGCTATAATTGCACGGGTCCGTGCTGTAATCAGGTCCTTTACGGTCGCGGCTGTGATGTTTTGACTGTTTTCGTCAACATCCGCGAAAACTGGGCGGGCGCCGCGCACCACGATGCTACTGGCCGATGCGACGAAGCTTCGGCTAGTAACGATGACCTCGTCGCCCTCGGTAACACCGAGCCCATAGAGCGCTAGCTCAAGCGCGACGGTTCCATTGGCCAGCGCGACAGCGTGCTGGCAATCTGTCAAAGTCGCAAACTCCTGCTCAAACAATCGGCCCTGCTCACCTGTCCAGTAATTGACCTTGCCCGACTGCAACACGCTCGTGACAGCTTCGAGCTCAGATTCCTCGAAGACCGGCCATGGTGCAAGCGGAGCGGTCCGCACCGGCTGCCCACCCGTTATCGCCAACGGCAGTGTTTTCTTCTTACTGATCTGCATACAAGGCTAATTCGCGCGCACGCGCGGTCCGACTACGGTTGCGTTATCGGGCACATCCGCTGTGACAGCAGCGTTAGCGCCGATGATTGCTTTGCGCCCAATCCGGATCCCGGGGAGCACTACACTGCCAACTCCCAGTAGCGTTCCCTGACCCACGGACACGTTGCCACAAAGCCGTACGCCGGGCGCGATGTGAACGCCCTCTCCGATCCTGCAATCATGGTCAACACTGGCCGACGTATTAATAATGCAGTTTTGTCCAACCGTGGTGTCCGCGTTAATCACACAGCCTGGCATCACGACAGTTCCGGCTTCTACGCGCGATGACGAAGATATTTGCGCCGATGGATCAACGGCCGTGCCCAGGCTGTAGCCCTCTTTTAGCAACCATCCCGCAATGTTCATGCGCGTCTCATTATCGCCGATCGCAACAATCGCAAACATCTTACCTTGTGCTGGTATCTGCTCCAGGAGTTCCGCCCGGCCGCCGACGATGCTATAGCCATGTAGCGTCGTCCCACGAAGCGCAGTGTTGTCATCGGCCAGGCCCGCAATCGTGTGACGACTTTGGCGTTCGACAATATCAATAACGACTTTGGCATGACCGCTCGCCCCAAAGATGATCAGCGGCTTTCCCTTATCTGCCAACACCACGATCGCTCCGATTCCTCACCGTGCCGGTAAATTTCGGCATAGTCGCATGGCCACCCTGGCTTATCCCTTTCGGATGGAAAATGTGCAGCAATGTCATAGACAGTATACGCAGGTCCAGCGACAGCGACTGATTATCCACATACCAAACATCGAGATCGAATTTCTGCTCCCACGTCAGAGCGTTGCGCCCGTTCACCTGAGTCCACCCGGTAATGCCGGGCTTGACCTCGTGTCGCCGGGCTTGGCGTGTATCGTAAAGCGGCAGGTACTCCATGAGCAGCGGGCGCGGCCCGACCAGACTCATATCGCCTTTAAGCACATTGAAGAGCTGCGGCAGCTCGTCGAGACTAAAACGTCGCAACAGCTTGCCGCAAGCAGTCAACCGATACTTATCGGGTAGCAGTTGTCCGCGCTCATCTGTTGCCGACGTCATGGTACGAAACTTGTAGAACCTAAAAGGCTTTCCAAGGTAACCGGGGCGTGTTTGCGCGAAAAGCACCGGCCCTCCTAGCGTAATGCGCACCAGGACGGCAATCGACAAGATAAGAGGAGAAAGCAGAATCAATCCAACCGTAGCAATCGTAAGGTCGATCGCCCGTTTCAGTCTAGGCTGCCCCGGTCTGTGTTGGTTCATCTCCTTCGCGGCAATTCTAGCAGAAGTACTCCTGCGGCCCTGCCGAGAAAATGGGATGTCACCCGAGTCCTCCCATACCCCTATCCTAGGCGTCGGCGAGGACCTCGGCATAGAAATCCATGAGCGCGGTGGTCACCATATCCTGCGCGTACAATTCCTTTGC
>CAYGAS010000062.1:0-7662 GCA_964347935.1 uncultured Nitrospiraceae bacterium
TAAATACCGAAATCGAGGACCACTTCTTCGCGTGTACCGGTGACATTGCACACGTTGGCATACGTGCTCTTGACCTGGGATGAATCCCAGCCGATGGCTTGCGGCTGCTTCTGCCGAGCACCGACCTTCGGCTTGGGCGATTCTTCGTTAGGCAGGGGCGCCATAACTGCTCTCCTCTTGCAATGAGTACAAACCTATAAACATCCAAGACTTTGCTTTATTAAGGATAGGACAAACATCACAGGCTATGGAAGGGTCTTCGCCCCGCGCGGCAATGTCAGAACGCAGTACAGCCAAAGAGCGAAATGCCAAGAATCGGTCCTGGCTCCGATCGGCATAATCATAGTCTGCCGGAAAATCCCGGGGGAACTGGGCCCGCACGCGGGAAAAGCCACCGGTTGGGGACTCACAGCGTCTCGCGGGTTCTATTACCTAAAACCAACAGCTAGCGGGCCATCCCACGCTCATGGACGCTTCCACCCCGAGGAATAATGAATCTTCCCGTCCGCATCGACAACCACTGCCTCGACCCCCGGCAGCGATTCGACTAAAGCGAGACCTTTCTTGACGCCCATGACGAATATGCTCGTAGACAAGGCATCGATGGTCGTGGAATCGGCACCAACGGCCGTGACGCTGCGCACACCGCTCGCCGGTTGCCCGCTGCGAGGGTGAATGATGTGGTGGTAACGCACACCCTCGGCTTCAAAGTAGCGCTCATAGTCACCCGAAGTGGAGATCGCGGCATTACTCAGTGGAACAACAGCAATCACTTTGTCCTGTTGGCGCGGGTCGCGGATGCCGACCGTCCAAGGCCGGCCTCGGCGGTCGCCGATTACACGGCTATCTCCGCCGGCACTGACCAGCGCATGTTTGATGCCGCGCGCCTGCAGTAACGCGATTGCCCGATCGACGGCATGGCCCTTGGCGATACCGCCGAGATCGATGCGCACGCCCGAGCGCAGGAACCTCACAGTGCTGTTTGCTCGGTCGAGTGCCACATGGCGATAGTTGATGGCTGCTAATGCCGCCGCCAGCGCCTCGGCCGAGGGTTTGATCTTGCGAGGGAAGTCATACAGATGCCCGGCGCTTGCATACGTAATATCAAAAGCGCCATGCGTGAGCTCCGACATTCGCAATGCGCGCTCCAGTAGCTCCAACAATTCTTTACTAATGGTGATAGGCTGCCTCGCAGCCTCTCGGTTGACCCGCGAGATTTCGCTATCCTCTTTGTAGGTGCTCATCAGACGATCGACACGCCGCATCTCCTCCATGACCGCTGCAATGGCCGTCTGACCGCTCTTGCCACTGTCGCTCCAAAGCTCGATGCGCACGACCGTACCCATGACCGGCTGCTCGTCGCTCAGCCATGCTGCCCATACGCTCGGCGAAAGCGCGAGCATTGCGATAAGCAGCAGACGGGATAAAAAAGGTCTGGTCATAGGCTGTACGGAAATTTTATCGAGCGTCGCAGCGCACTGCCGCAAGCGTAATGCGCGACACCGGCAACGCGCAAGCTGGCCGCGCAAAATGCCTGCGATGGTTGATCGTCCGGCACGTATGAAAGTGGGCGGGCTTTGCACAGGCTGGTTCTGGCCCTGCCCGTCTACACAGCTTCAGTACATGTGCCAGCGCGCGCGGTTACTGTTTCACCACCAGCTTATAGTTTGGCGTGGGGTTTAATGGGCACGAGTAGGTGTAGTTTCCCGGCTTGAGCGTAATCCTGTAATCCCGCGTCTTACCCATGCTAAGTCCGCCACCGGAAACACTGGGTAGCGTCGCAAACGCGACTACGCCGTCGCCCCGCAGCCAGAACCCAAGGTCATACGGCACGTTCTTGTTTCTTACGCGAAAGATGTAGTCGCCAGGCGACAGCACTATCGTTTTCGACTCGGCAAGACGTTGCTCTGCCGTCTTTGCATTGATGGCCTCGCAGTCGGCTTTTCTCATGCTCTTATAACCGTGATCCACACCCTTCTCGCTTTCCAGAAACTGGCAGGCAACTTGCGTGAGCTCAATCACCTTGGGCGCCGCGATCACCCGCTCTGACACAGCGGACGCGATCATTGTCGATCCAGCGACCAACAGGACGAAAAGGATGCCCTTTCGCCGACTCCCGCACACTCTCATCTGTTGTTCCTCCATCAAGATGGCCTCTTCATTCGAGGCCAAACGCTCATTGGCAAAGTTTGCCGGCCTTCTATTTCCGGTAACGGCGTTGGTCACGCCAAGGCCGCTCGTAGTTGCTGCAGCTGCCCCTCCACGGAGATCAACCGATAGCCCGTCACATCCAATCGACGGTCCTCGAGCACATCGACGTCGGCATACCGCTTGCCCCAATCCGCAACGACGCGATCGCGCTCGCGTACGAGCGTCTCGATCTGCGGTCGAAACAAACGCAGCACCGCGCTGATCCACCGGTTTACTGGCCATGAAGGATAAGCATGATCGATGGTGAAACGATCGATCATTTGGATCACGTCCTCGGCCGGGTACCATGTCTCGCCCACGACCCAGCGATTCGTTGCGAACAAACCGATCGGCCATCCGTAGGCGTCCATAGAAATCGCAATCAGGTGCGCGATCGCCTCGTCGCCAGCCGGGGCTTCGGCATGCGGCACCGGCGTCACACCCTCTGGCATGCCGGTTCGCCGTACAAAGGTATGGAAATGACCATGCTCGCCGGGAATGCCGCGATGTGCATGATAGTAATATTGCGCATGACTCTCGCGATCGTAGACGTCGTCGTCCGGATAATGGTTGTACTCGTAGAACTGACCTTGTCCGCGCAGGATTTCGCCGACGATATTCAGGCCCGCTTTCTTCAAGACGCGCTCGCATTCGAGCGCTTCCTCGCCTGCGGCCAGCATTGACTCGAGTCTCGCGGGCGACAGCTTTATCAGCTCCGGCACATGAAGCGTTGCCGATACCTCTGTCGCTGTTGAAGAGCTCATTTGCACACTATTCGAAAACCGAGAGCAGGGCGCCAAGAAAAAAGCAAGAAGGAAACCGAAACTCCTCTCTACGCGCAGCTTGCACACCGGCGACTTGCCTCCCGCAATTAGTATCTTTTCGCCCGGCACGGGTTACGTGTAGCGCACGGATTCTTGGCGGCGCAGGGATTCTTCGCCGCACACGGATTTGCGGCGCAGGGGTTCTTGGCCGCACACGGATTTGCGCCGCAGGGGTTGGCCCGGACCTTCGCTGCACAAGGATTGCTGCCCAGATGAGCCACATATCGCTTTTGCACCTCCGCCGTATAGGCCGTCAAGGCTGCCAGCTCGTGCGACTGCCAGGGCAAGGGTTTGCCCGCCATCGGTACGACTAGACAAATTTGCACCATCTCGTCGAGCGCAATCGTCTTCTTGCCGGCCATGGCCGCGGGCATCGCGACCTTGTGCGGGTAGGGCTCGGCAAAGGTCGGCTGAAACATCTTGTTGCCCTGATGGCAGCTGGCGCACGACAGACCGTTCGTGCTCAACGATTTGTCGTTCCATAAGCGCTCGCCGTTGCGCAGAAGTTTCGAGCGACTGCTGCCCGAGAGCGTGGTGCCGCGCGGGCGCGTGATCAGTGTCGGATCCACCTTCGCACGCGCGGCGCACGGATTGGCCGCACACGGGTTCCTGGCGGCACACGGATTCTTCGCCGCGCAAGGATTCCTCGCGCCACAGGGGTTAGCTGCACAGGGATTCCTAGTGGCGCAGGGATTGGCCGCACAGGGATTCTTGGCTGCGAGCAGCACGGCTTGCGATGGATCTGAGGACAGGCGGTCCCCGGAGGCGCCACTCAATGGCGTCATGGTCGCAAGGCTAGCCATCACCGCCACCGTCAGCGGACTTTTGGTCAGGTGAAATTTTGTGTGGCGTGCTTTCATAGTCATATTTCGTCCTCCAGAATGACTCTGCGCGGGTCCCCATAGTTCACGGGGCGCCAAGGCCAGCACCGTCGCCCCACCTCAGGAGATTGGCAACTCGCGATCCCCGCAGCCGCTCGCCTACCGGGATCGTGCAAACAACTTCCGTCTGACGATGGGTTAACGGAACTCAATCGCCTTGCTGGCAGCTGTACCCGACAGTTCTTATCGGTGACCCGGTGCATGTCCGCCGACTCTGATACGGACTATGACATCCGGCCCTAACTGGCGCAGCTTCCGCCATTGGTCTACAGGACCGCCCAGTTGGCGGTTTCCTTACAGGTCGGCGAACACGGACTGCACGCGTCTCATACCGTGCTGCAATATGATGCAGTCGCAAACGTAGCGAGCGCCGCGCATCGGCAAGTGCCGGCGCAACACGGAAATCGTGCGTTTCGGCGGCGAAATGGCAAGCGATACAGTACTCGACGCGCTCGGCCCCGGTGCCGTGGGTCTCTGCGAGCAATGCCTCGATTTCAACTAGCCAATGACTGGTAGCCGGTGCCAAAAGTCAGCAAGGAAATACGGCGTCTATGCTTGACTCGATAACTGTATATAATTACAGTATCTGTAGATATGGACACCCTGACCCGCCGACAGGCACAGATTCTGCAAATGATCCGCACCTTTGCCGCCGAGCACGGCTATCCCCCCACCCGCGTCGAAATCGCCGACGCACTCGGATTTCGCTCGGTGAACGCTGCCGTCGATCATTTGAAGGCGCTCGCGCGCAAGGGTGTGATCGAGTTGCTGCCCGGCGCCTCCCGGGGCATCCGCTTAAAGGAGGGCGTGGGCTTGCCGGTCGTCGGCCGAGTGGCCGCTGGCAGCCCGATCCTGGCGCAGCAACACATCGAAACCCATTACCGCCTCGACCCCAAGCTTTTCAAGCCGCGAGCCGATTACTTGCTGCGCGTGCACGGCATGAGCATGCGCAATGCCGGTATTCTCGACGGTGACCTGCTGGCCGTGCACCGCACTGCAGAGGCCCGCAACGATCAGATCGTGGTAGCCCGCATCGAGGACGAGGTAACGGTCAAGCGATTCCGCCGCAACCGCCACCGCGTGACACTGCTGCCTGCCAATCCCAAGTTTTCGCCGATCCGCATCGACCTGCGCCGCCAGCCCCTGGTCATCGAAGGCATCGGCGTCGGCGTTATCCGCAACGGCAAACTTTTATGACCCTCGATACCCTACTGCAGCGCCGGGATATCTGGCGCGGGGGACGGCTGCCCGCTCTTCCCGCGCGCAGATTGCCGACGGGGTTTACCGAGCTCGATGCCTCACTGCCGCAAGGCGGCTGGCCGCAGGGTGCGCTGACCGAGATCCTGACGCTGCGAGCAGGGATCGGCGAGTTGCGCTTGCTGATGCCGGCCCTGGCCCGGTTGAGCCGGCAGGATCGTTGGCTCGCCTGGATCACGCCGCCGTTCCTGCCCTATGCCCCGGCGTTGGTCGCCGGCGGCATCGATCTCTCGCGCGTGCTGGTGGTCCATGCGCAAGCGCAAACCGATGCCCTGTGGGCCACGGAACAGGCCCTGCGTTATGGTCGCTGCGGTGCCGTGCTCGCCTGGCCGGGACAGATAGACAAACGCGTTTTGCGCCGCCTGCAACTGGCTGCCGAAGCTGCACGAGGGTGGGGATTCTTGTTTCGTCCTCTGCGCGAGGCCGACTCGCCCTCCCCGGCCGCATTGCGTTTGCACCTGGAACCGGTAACCGGGGGATTGGTGGTGCATGTTCTCAAGTGTCGCGGGGCATGGGCCAACCGCTCGGTCGCACTCAAACTATAGATGGGCACGCATGGGTTCAGCCATTCGCCAGCAAGGGCACGGCTCAAGGCATGCGGTCGCCGTACATGCCGGAAGCGGGATGGCATGCTCGCATACCTCGCCTGGCGTTACGTCGAAGGCGCCGACACAACCTCTTTGGCTGGGAGCCTACTTCCCCGATCTACCGCTCGAGATCTACGAGCGCGCGGCCACCCACCCGACACCGCTTGCCATCAGTAGCGCAACGGGCAGTCGTCCATGCGTATTGTTTTGCAATCGCCTCGCGCTGGCCTGTGGCATACGGCCGAACATGGCTATTTCCGCTGCCTATGCCTTGACCGCCACGCTGATTGTGCGATCTCGCCACGCGGTCGCCGAGCGTGAAGCATTGGCGCGCCTTGCCGCTTGGGCCACTCAGTTCACGCCCGTCATCAGCCTGGCCCCACCCCATGTCATGGTCATGGAAGTCGGCGGCAGTCTGAAGCTATTTAAGGGTTTGCGGAACCTGCTTGCCCGCTTGAAACAGGGCATTGAAGAGCTCGGTTACACCGTACGCCTCGGTGTCGCCCCCACACCCCTCGCTGCCACACTGCTCGCACGCGCCGGTGTCGAAGACCCTGTGAACACTATGCGCGAGTTGCGTTCACGACTCATTGCGCTACCGGTCCAGTCCCTGGATGTGGACACCGGGACCTTGACCAAGCTGGCCAAGCTGGGGCTGCATCATATTAGTGATTGCCTGCGCATGCCGCGAGACGGGCTTGCCCGGCGCTTCGGGCCACAGCTGCTGCTCGATCTCGACCGGGCATTGGGCAAGGCACCTGATGCGAGGCAACGCTTTGTCCCGCCGCCGCGTTTTGCCAGCCGCCTGCTACTTCCTGCCCCGGCGGATAGCTGCGAGGCCTTGGCGTTCGCTATGCATCGTTTGCTGCTCGAGCTCTGCGGTTTCTTGCGGGCGCAATTGGGCGGCATCGAAAAGCTGGCCCTGGAGTTGCACCACCTCAAGGATCACCCTACGCGGCTTAATCTAAAGCTCGTCAGCGCGAGTCGCGATGCCGCCTATCTGCACGAGCTCTTAAAGCTGCGACTTGAGCGCCTCACATTGCCCGGACCTGTCGAAGCGATCCGTCTGCGTGCGGACGATATCGTGTCGTTGCCTGCGCGAGATCGCGATTTATTTAGCCCAGATAGCTCAGTGACAAACGACGAGACAAAGACTATCCATGCACGCACCGTCGATTGGCTCACCCGGCAATCGCTAACGCCCGCTGAGCAGCCGCAACTCATCGAACGGCTGCGTGCAAGATTAGGCGACGAGGCGGTACGCGGAATCTGCCTGGTACCCGAACATCGGCCTGAACGCAGCCATCGATCGTGCGCGCCCGGCGAAACCGTTGCCCCGCCCGCTCGCTACGGCAGGCGTCCCTTGTGGTTGCTGCGCCGACCGCTGCCGCTGAAAACGCGACAGGGCCACCCCTGGCTCAAAGGCAAGCTGCAGCTGCAAACCGGGGCCGAACGGATCGAAAGCGGTTGGTGGGACGGCCAGGATATCGCGCGCGATTACTTCGTCGCGGCAAACCCGCAAGGGTCGTGCTTCTGGATCTTTCGCGAGCACGGCGATATTCCGCGGTGGTTCTTGCATGGCATCTTCGCTTGAGAAACAAATCAACCTTAACGCGTTCGTCCGCCCGCAACCGCTGGCCAGCGCGATGCGGGGATCAGTACGCTGCCCTCGAACAATCGGCGCTGGGTACGGTAGACCGACGCGAGCCGGGCGTACCAGCCGTCGTCGCGCTCCTCGACCTGCGCACCCACGACGGTGAGGCCGGATGGCTGAAGGATGCGAATCTCGGCGACATCGCTGCCGCCGCGCGTGTGCCGGTGCACCACGGTGCCGGCGATCCGCGCCGCCACGGCCAGGCACAAGGCACCGGTCAACGGCAGCGCGCGATGGACATTACCCATGGATACCATGCGCGCCGTCAG